>CAYNNA010000004.1:63812-67662 GCA_964398375.1 uncultured Thiothrix sp. | reverse complement strand
GAACAAATTGAACAAGCCAAAAGCGCATCAAGCCAAGGCTTAGTCGCCTCAGGGCGACCGCATTTGACTTTTTAAATCACTTTAAAATCAATAGATTGATTACTTTTAAGACATAGGCGCATTAATTATATCTCATTGATTAATAAGAGTTTAAAATTTATATGCGCTCACCCTGTTAGTCGCCTTTACCGTGCTAAGGACAATCGCACCCCCACAAATCTCAATCCCCCTGAGCCTCTGCTACGGCGCGTATTGCTTGATTCAAAAGAACAAACCATGACCCCAAAAAACACCAGCGTTGAATTCACTAGCATTCACCACCAATGCCCACTACGAAACTTTCATGAGTATGTCGGCTTGTAAATAATCCTATAAATACGTACTACCCGAACGCCCTGCTTCCGCCTGAATCCCTAAGCGTGCAAACAGTTGCTGGTCGTGGCTTTCGCCGGGGTTGTCGGTGGTCAACAATTTATCGCCGTAAAAAATCGAGTTTGCCCCCGCAAAGAAACACCATGCTTGCATTTCATCGGTCATTTCCGTTCGACCTGCCGAAAGGCGCACGTAAGATTTTGGCATCATAATACGTGCTGCTGCGACGGTACGGATGAATTCAAACGGATCGAGTTTTTCCACACCCGCTAAAGGCGTACCTTCGATTTTCACCAAATTATTGATGGGTACAGATTCAGGGTGGAATTTCATATTGGCGAGTTGTTGCAACAAACGCGCCCGGTCTAAACGGGTTTCACCCATACCGAGAATGCCACCAGAACAGACGTTGATACCCGCATTACGCACATGATCCAGCGTATCCAAGCGGTCTTGGAAAGTACGCGTGGAAATCACGTTGCCGTAGAATTCCGGCGAGGTATCAAGGTTGTGATTGTAGTAATCCAGCCCTGCATCTTTGAGGCGATTGGCTTGACGATCGGTAAGCATTCCCAAAGTAACACAGGTTTCCAAGCCCAGCCCCTTGACCGCCTGCACCATTTCGATCACGCGCTCAAGGTTTTTGTCGGTAGGATTACGCCAAGCAGCCCCCATGCAAAAACGTGTTGCCCCCTGTTCCTGTGCGGTTTTGGCGGACTCGATAACATCCTGTAGTGGCAATAACTTTTCGCGTTCCAGCGAGGTGTCGTGTTTCGCACTTTGCGAGCAATAGCCGCAATCTTCTGGGCAAGCACCGGTTTTGATACTCAGCAAGGTACTCACTTGCACCTGATTAACCGGGAAATTTTCCCGATGCACTTGATGCGCAGCAAACATCAAATCACTGAAGGGCATAGCTAACAAAGCGTTGATTTCTTCGATGCGCCAATCATGACGTAATTCAGGCATGTTCCACTCCTCAGTGGGATAAGGGCTTAACAGTATCTTGCCAAACTTCGCGGTTAATCCGCAGGAGTTGGCGAATAGACAACGGTACTAACACCACAACACAGGTAATCCACAGCGCCCACCACCAATTCACAAAGAAATCACCGGGGGCAAAGGTTAAGATTGGCACCAAACCACCCGCCAAACCGTAATAATGGTAGGTGGCAATCTGTGTATAGTAGCCTACTCGCGGGTTAGGGTGGTGGCGCAACATTGCATAAACCAATATTCCAGCCCCAAACCATAAAATAAACACCGGGAAGGGAATGATTACTGCCAACAAATTGCCGTAATAAAAAAACTTAGCTGTTTTACGAGCGCTTTCTGCGGTAACTACTTGCGGATCATTTTGCATACTATCCCCTGAAGATAAGAAACGCAAAAAGGCCGAACAGTGTCGGCCTTTCCAGGAAGCTTGAAGCGCTGCTTACTCGGCTGCGGCTTGCGCAGCGTCTGCTTCATCAACCAGTGCAACGTAAGCCATCGGCGCATTGTCACCCACACGGAAACCGCACTTGATAATACGCAGATAACCACCTTGACGCTCTTTAAAGCGCGGACCAAGATCGTTAAACAGTTTGCCAACTACTTCTTTGTCACGCAAGCGTGAAAAAGCGATACGGCGGTTGTGAACAGAGTCTTCTTTCGCACGGGTGATCAGTGGCTCTGCTACACGACGCAATTCTTTCGCCTTTGGCAGAGTTGTTTTGATCGTCTCGTGACGAAGCAGTGAGTTGGTCAGCGCTTGCAGCAGGGCTTTACGGGCGCTGCTGTCGCGGCTTAATTGACGACCAGTATTACGGTGACGCATCTTCTATATCCTTCAAAACCCGTGGTTAAGCCACTTTGCTGTCACGGTGATCGAGACCTGCCGGAGGCCAGCTATCCAGCTTAGCTCCCAGTGTCAGACCATGCTGTGCCAGCACATCTTTAATTTCAGTCAAAGACTTTTTGCCCAGATTCGGAGTCTTCAGCAATTCAGTCTCAGTACGTTGTACGAGATCACCGATGTAGAACAGATTCTCTGCTTTGAGGCAGTTAGCTGAACGTACAGTCAGTTCCAGATCGTCAACCGGACGCAACAGAATCGGGTCAATTTCTGGTTGAGATTCCTCACGGCGAACCGGCTCTTCAATACGTAAATCGAAGAATACCGCCAATTGCTGTTGCAGAATCTGTGCTGCCATCCCAATGGATTCTTCCGCGTTAACGGAACCATTCGTTTGGATTTCCAGCACCAGCTTGTCCATGTCAGTACGCTGCTCAACACGAGCGCTATCTACATTGTAGGCAACGCGCGTAATCGGGCTGTAGCTGGCATCCAACACCAAAGTGCCTAACGGCAACTCAGGGGAGTCTGGGCCACGGCGTACTGATGCTGGCTGATAACCACGACCACGGGTAATGGTCAGGCTCATTTCCAGATCAGTGTCATCCTTGGTTATGTGTGCAATTACATGATTAGGATTAATAATATCCACATCATGGTCACGCTCAATATCCGCTGCGGTTACAACGCCCTTGCCTTTTTTCTTCAGGGTCAAGGTTGCCTCATCGCGGGCATTGAGACGGATTGCCAAGTTTTTGAGATTCAACAGAATCTCAACCACATCTTCTTGCACACCTTCGATACTGGTGTATTCGTGTACCACGCCAGCAATTTGCACTTCCGTCACCGCACTGCCCGGAATAGAGGACAGCAAGATACGGCGCAAGGCATTACCCAACGTGTGACCAAAACCACGCTCCAATGGCTCAAGCGTAATACGATAGGTATTTAAACCTGTCTCTTGCACATGAACATTGCGTGGTTTCAGCAATTCTGTTGTTTTCGAGGTCATACTTTTCCTCTCGAACGGATCAATGATTATTTGGAGTACAATTCCACGATCAGTGATTCATTAATTTCGGCTGGCAGATCGCTACGGTCTGGTACGGATTTAAATGTACCTGACAGTCCCTTTGCATCAACTTCAACCCAAGATGGGAAGCCAAGTTGTTCCGCTACAGCGACAGAATCCTGTATACGGGTTTGCTTTTTGGACTTTTCACGAACCGCCACGACATCACCGGCTTTAACCTGATAGGATGGGATGTTCACTGACTGACCGTTAACGGTAATAGCTTTGTGGCTAACCAATTGACGGGATTCAGCGCGGGTAGAACCGTAACCCATGCGGTAAACGACGTTATCAAGACGGCATTCCAGCAATTTCAACAGGTTTTCACCCGTGGAACCTTTGCGGCGTGCAGACTCTTTAAAGTAGTTGCTGAACTGACGTTCTAGGACACCGTACATACGGCGAACTTTTTGCTTTTCACGCAACTGAACACCGTAATCAGATAGGCGAGCTTTGTTCTCACCGTGCTGACCCGGAACTTTGTCCAGTTTGCATTTTTTCTCAAGGGAAACACTGCGGCTTTTCAGGAAAAGGTCAGTGCCTTCGCGTCTGCTCAGTTTGCAGGTAGG
>CAYNNA010000004.1:0-63802 GCA_964398375.1 uncultured Thiothrix sp. | reverse complement strand
AACGTGCCATATGACTATCTCCTACACACGACGTTTCTTAGGTGGACGGCAGCCGTTGTGCGGGATCGGCGTTACATCCACAATGCTGTTAATTCTGAAGCCAACGCTGTTCAGGGCACGTACCGCAGATTCACGACCAGGGCCAGGACCTTTGACTTCGACATCAAGGTTTTTCAAACCATAATCTTTGGCTGCATTACCCGCACGTTCAGCAGCAACCTGTGCAGCAAACGGGGTACTCTTACGTGAACCACGAAAACCAGAGCCACCAGAGGTAGCCCATGCCAGCGCATTGCCTTGGCGGTCGGTGATAGTCACAATAGTGTTATTAAAGGATGCATGGACGTGTGCAACACCATCAGTGACAGTTTTCTTGACCTTCTTGCGAAGGTTAACAGTTGCACCTTTTCTAGGCTGTCTTGCCATTACTTACTCTACCTGCAATCTATGTATTATTTGCGAATAGGACGACGCGGACCTTTACGGGTACGCGCATTAGTCTTGGTACGCTGACCGCGCATCGGCAGGCCACGTCTGTGGCGAATGCCACGATAGCAACCCATGTCCATCAAACGCTTGATGTTCATGGAAACTTCACGACGCAAATCGCCTTCAACTAGGAGTTTACCTACTTCAAGACGTAAACGTTCAACTTGGTCTTCACTCAGGTCACGAATTTTAGTGCTTGGCACAACATCCGCCGCCTTACAAATGTCAGCAGCACGCGGACGACCAATGCCATAAATAGCGGTCAAACCGATCACTACGTGCTTACCAACAGGAAGATTGATACCCGCAATACGAGCCATTAAAATCTCTCCAGACTACCGGGAAAACGGGCGATTGTGCCAGAACCCCTTTTAATTATCAACCCAAATCGGCTCTTAACCTTGACGCTGTTTGTGGCGCGGGTCAGAACAGATAATGCGAACTACACCGTTTCTGCGGATAACCCGGCAGTTACGGCACAATTTTTTAACTGAAGCTCGAACCTTCATGATAGAAACCTCTCGAAAGTGATCAGATCAGCGCACTGTGCCGGGGCGTGTCTGCGCTTTGAAATTGGCCTTTTTCATCAGACCTTCGTACTGGTGTGACATCATGTGCGCTTGCAACTGAGACAAGAAATCCATGACCACAACCACGATGATCAGCAGTGAAGTTCCCCCAAAGTAGAAAGGAACATTCCAGCCCAAAATCAGGAATTCAGGCAACAGACAGACCAATGTAATGTAGATAGCGCCAACTGCGGTCAAGCGAGTCATGACACCATCAATGTATTTAGATGTTTGTTCACCCGGTCTAATACCCGGAATAAAAGCACCTGCTTTTTTCAAATTATCAGCGGTTTCACGCGAGTTGAATACCAAGGCCGTATAAAAGAAGCAGAAGAATACAATAGCTGCGGCATAAAGCAAGACATAAACTGGCTCACCAGGCTTTAACATATCAAAAAAGCCTTTCAACCACCCCATACCTTCTGCATTACCAAACCATTGCCCAAGTGTCGCTGGGAACAAAATAATACTGGAAGCAAAAATTGGTGGGATAACCCCTGCCATATTCAGTTTCAAAGGCAAGTGACTAGATTGCTGCCCCATCATCATTTTGCGACCTTGCTGACGGTTAGCGTAATTCACGGTGATGCGACGCTGACCACGCTCCACAAAAATCACGAATGCGGTAACAGCCAACACCAATAACAACAAGCCAATCACAAACAGGGAATGCAATTCGCCGGTATTCACCAACTCTAATGTGCCACCAATAGCAGCGGGCAAACCTGCAACGATACCCGCAAAAATGATCAAAGAAATACCATTACCGATACCACGCTCGGTAATCTGCTCTCCCAGCCACATCAGGAATAGCGTGCCTGTCACCAAGGTGACAACCGTCGTAATCGTGAACCCAATGCCGGGATTCAAAGCAATTGTTTGACCATTGCCCGCATCGGTGCCACCCAAAGCAATCGCGACCCCGAAGCTTTGGAACAAAGCCAAAACCACAGTGCCGTAGCGCGTATATTGCGTAATTTTACGGCGACCAGACTCACCTTCTTTCTTGATCTGCTCCAATGTCGGAACAACCGTCGCCATCAACTGCATAATGATGGAAGCTGAGATATACGGCATAATCCCCAGT
Source organism: uncultured Thiothrix sp. (assembly GCA_964398375.1). Lineage (GTDB taxonomy): Bacteria > Pseudomonadota > Gammaproteobacteria > Thiotrichales > Thiotrichaceae > Thiothrix. Next base: position 61,657 of record CAYNNA010000004.1, on the reverse strand, counting down.
GCAAATACGCTCAGGCGCTCTAATGCGCCACCTGAAAACATATTAAAAACGCCGAGAATTGTACCGTTGTTCTGGTCAAAAAATTGCGCCATAGCCGCAGGATTTACACCAGGAACAGGAATATAGGTACCAATGCGGTAAACGATCAACGCCAGCAGCACAAAAACTAGCCGCTGGCGAATTTCAACCATGTTTCCAAAGCCCCCAAGGGAACCTGTAGGGTTCTTGCGCATATTTTTTTATCCGTTATTCTTCGATTTTGCCGCCTGCTGCTTCGATAGCGGCACGTGCGCCCTTAGTCACGCCAACACCCTTTACAGTGACCGCTTTCGCAACTTCACCAGAAAGAATAATTTTAGCTTGCAAGGTACGCGCATCAACCACATTCGCAGCAATCAGACCAGCCAGATCAATCACATCGCCTTCCACTTGAGCCAACTCGCTCAAACGAACTTCAGCGGTACGCTGACCAATGCGTGACGTAAAGCCAAACTTAGGCAGACGACGATGCATAGGCATCTGACCACCCTCAAAACCTTTACGGTGATGGAAACCACCTTTACGGGACTTTTGACCTTTATGACCACGGCCAGCAGTTTTACCCAGACCAGAGCCAATACCACGGCCTACACGAAGGGGGCTAGTGCGGCTACCCAGTTCAGGTTGTAGCGTATTCAATTTCATCTTAAGCTTCCTCAACCTTGAGCATGTAGGAAATCTTGTTGATCATGCCACGATTTTCAGGGGTGTCAGTCACAGTAACCGTATTGTGAATCTTGCGGATACCAAGACCACGCGCACACTGTTGATGGGCTTTCAAGCGACCATTCAGACTGCGGTATAACGTCACTTTGAGTTGTTTTGCGGAAGTCATTGTTTACCCCTTAATGTCTGCAACGGCTTTGCCGCGTTTCGCTGCAATCATTTCAGGTGACTGCATTGAACCCAACGCTGCGATAGTAGTACGTACCACATTGCCTGCATTACGTGTGCCTTGGCATTTGGACAATACGTTACGCACTCCCGCAACTTCCAGAACCGCACGCATCGCACCACCTGCGATAACGCCTGTACCTTCAGAAGCTGGCTGCATGTAAATACGTGCTGCGCCCTGTTCGTATTTGATAGGGTATTGCAAAGTACCGTCCACCAAAGAAACTGTCACCATGTTACGACGTGCTTGATCCATTGCTTTTTGGATAGCCGCAGGCACTTCACGCGCCTTGCCGTAACCAAAACCCACGCGACCATTACCATCGCCCACTACGGTCAACGCAGTGAAACTCATGATACGACCACCCTTAACAGTCTTAGCAACGCGGTTAACTTTAACCAACTTTTCTTGCAAGCCGTCAGACGGTGCTGATGTATGTTCTGCCTTCGCCATGATAAATCCTTAGAATTTCAGACCGGCTTCACGAGCGCTATCTGCCAGCGCCTTGATGCGACCATGATATTTAAAACCAGAGCGATCAAAAGCAACCGCGTCAATACCTTTTGCCAATGCACGCTCAGCAACCAACTTACCCACTGCGGTAGCAGCGGCGACGTTGCCGGTGTAGTCCAGACCCGCTTTCAGGTCTTTATCCAACGTGGAAGCTGAAGCCAGTACTTGAGAACCATCGGAACTCACCACTTGTGCATAGATATGCAGAGAAGTACGGTGAATACTCAGACGGTTAACACGCAACTCACGCATTTTCATGCGGCTACGCTTACCACGACGGATACGGGATGTTTTCTTGTCCATCTTTAGCTCACCTTACTTCTTCTTCTTGGTCTCTTTACGCAGAATAACCTCGTCTGAATACTTCACACCTTTGCCTTTGTAAGGCTCTGGTGGACGGTATGCACGAACTTCTGCCGCAACTTGACCAACTTTCTGCTTATCGCTACCACGGATCAGAATTTCTGTCTGACTAGGGGTTTCGACCGTAATACCTTCTGGCATATCGTGTACAACAGGATGGGAAAAGCCCAAGCTGAGATTCAGTTTGTTGCCTTGAGCTTGGGCACGATAACCAACCCCAACTAACTGCAATTTTTTCTCAAAGCCTTGGCTAACGCCAATCACCATATTGTTTGCCAATGCACGTGTAGTGCCCGCTAATGCCCAACCAGCAGAATCGCCGTCACGCTTCGCTTTAAACTTCAGTACATTGTCTTCTTGTGAAACTTCTACAGCATCGTGCACTGCGAAATCAAAAGAGCCTTTGCCACCTTTGACTTTCAGGCTTTGCCCGCTGATGCTGACTTCTACGCCTTTCGGCACAGTCAGCGCTTTCTTTGCAATTCTAGACATTTCAAAGCCCGCCTTTATTCAACCGTGCAAATGACTTCGCCGCCTTGACCAGAAGCCTTGGCTACGCGACCACTCATGACGCCTTTGGATGTGGAAACGATAGCAATACCGTAACCACCCATAACTGTTGGCAGTTCATCTGCACCACGGAAAATACGCAAACCAGGACGGCTAATACGCTTCACTTTAGTGATAACCGGTTTGCCTTGGAAATACTTCAGCTTGACTGTTGTAACAGGCTTGCCATCGACTGCATCTGTTGCAAACTCAGCAACATAGCCCTCGCTTTGTAATACTTCTAGAATTGCCGTTTTCTGCTTAGAAGACGGAAATTTAACGCTCGCCTTGGTTGCCATTTGACCGTTACGAATGCGGGTCAGCATATCGGCGATAGGATCACTCATACTCATTTTGTTTCTCCTTTACCAACTTGCTTTAGTCAAACCAGGCACATCACCACGCATGGCAGCTTCGCGCAATTTATTACGGCACAGACCGAATTTGCGGTAAACAGCATGTGGACGACCGGTCAGACGGCAACGGGTCATTTGACGAACCGGGCTACTGTCACGTGGTAACTTTTGCAGCTTATCAACAGCCTCCATCACAGCTTCATAGGAGCTTTCTGGATTACTGATGATAGCTTTCAACTCATCACGCTTAGCTGCAAATTTTTCAACAGCAGCAGTACGGCGTGTTTCACGAGCAATCATGGATTTCTTAGCCATGTGATCTTATCCTTTTACTGCTGACGGAAAGGGAATTTGAATGCTTCAAGCAGCGCCTTCCCTTCTTCGTTGTTTTTTGCGGTAGTCGCAATCGTAATATTCATACCACGCAGCACATCAATTTTATCGTACTCGATCTCTGGGAAGATGATCTGTTCTTTGATGCCCATGTTGTAATTGCCACGTCCATCAAATGCGCGTGCATTGAGACCACGAAAGTCACGGATACGGGGGATGGAAATATTGACGAGACGGTCAATGAACTCGTACATTTTCTCGCCACGAAGCGTTACCATGCAGCCAATCGGCCAACCGTCACGGATTTTGAAACCCGCAACAGATTTGCGGCTCAATGTCACAACAGGTTTTTGACCTGCGATTTTAGACATATCACCGGTTGCATGTTCAATAATCTTCTTATCACCGACAGCTTCACCTAAACCCATGTTTAGGCTGACTTTTACTAGCTTCGGCACTTCCATCACATTGTTGTACCCGAACTTGTCCATCAATTCCTTGATGACAGTATCGCGGTAATACTGTTGCAGTCTCGACATTTTACACCTTAAGCGTCTACGCGCTCACCATTGGACTTAAAGACACGGATTTTCTTACCATCGTCCAGGAGCTTGAATCCAACGCGGTCGCCCTTGCCGGTAGCAGGGTTGACCAGCATCACATTTGAAGTATCCATTGGCATTTCTTTTTCAATAATGCCACCTTGAATACCTGCATTTGGGTTAGGCTTAACGTGTTTTTTAACACGGTTAATACCTTGAACCAAAACCTTACCTTCGTCTACCAACACCTGCATGATCTTGCCGCGACGGCCTTTATCTTTGCCGGTGATGACAACTACTTCGTCATTACTGCGAATTTTACGCATTTCGTCACCTACTTCTGTCGTTGCAGTCTTACAGCACTTCAGGTGCTAGGGAAATAATCTTCATGAACTTCTCACCACGCAATTCGCGGGTGACAGGCCCAAAAATACGAGTACCGATCGGGTCGAGCTTGTTATTCAGCAGGACTGCGGCATTACCATCGAAACGGATCTTAGAGCCATCATTACGACGTACACCGTGAGCAGTACGCACGATCACAGCGTTGTAAACATCGCCTTTTTTAACTTTACCGCGCGGAATCGCATCTTTAATGCTGACTTTGATGATGTCACCAATGCCTGCATAACGACGATGAGAACCGCCCAGAACTTTGATGCACATAACTCGTTTGGCACCACTGTTATCTGCAACTTGCAGAATGGATTGCATCTGGATCATTTATGTTCTCCGTCCCTTATGCTTGGCCTGGGGCGCGTTCAACAACTTTGATCAAGGTCCAGTGCTTTGTTTTCGACAAAGGACGGCATTCCTTGAACATTACGGTATCACCTTCACGACATTCATTGTTCTCATCGTGAACATGGTATTTTTTAGAACGCTTAATGAACTTACCGTACATGGGGTGCTTAACCTGACGTTCCATCAGCACCACAATTGACTTGTCCATTTTGTCACTGACTACACGCCCCATCAGGCTGCGTTCAACTTTTGCTTCTTCGCTAACAGTCATCGTTATTCACCTGCCACTTGCTTTTGTGCAAGCACTGTCTTGATACGGGCAATCTGACGACGCACACGCTTCACCTCGGAAGGACGTGATAACTGGCCAGCGGCTTTTTGCATACGCAGCTTAAACTGCTCCTTCAGGTTTTCTACCAGCTCAGCTTTAAGCTCAGTAGCTGATTTTTGCTTAAGTTCTGCTGCGTTCATCACATCACCTGACGGGAAACAAATGTAGTCTTAACCGGCAGTTTTGCAGATGCAAGACGGAAAGCCTCACGTGCAATTTCTTCTGCCACACCTTCAATTTCATAGAGAACCTTGCCGGGCTGAACCAGTGCCACCCAGTATTCAACGTTCCCTTTACCTTTACCTTGACGAACTTCCAACGGCTTTTTGCTGATTGGCTTGTCCGGGAACACGCGAATCCAGATTTTACCGCCACGACGAACATAACGGTTAATGGCACGACGTGCAGATTCAATCTGACGCGCCGTCAAACGACCGCGCTCTACCGTTTTCAGCCCAAAGTCGCCGAAGCTAACTTTGCTGCCCGCTAATGCCAGACCACGATTGCGACCTTTCATCTGTTTGCGGAATTTGGTTCTCTTGGGTTGTAACATCTCAAACCTCTATCACTTCTTCTTTCTGCCTTGACCTTGGTTTTGCTGACCTTGGTTTTGGCTAGATTGCTGTTTCTGTTCCAGGTCGAAGACTTCGCCCTTGTAGATCCAAACTTTCACACCGATGATGCCATAGGTAGTGAGAGCTTCCGTAGTTGCATAGTCGATGTCAGCACGCAGTGTATGAAGCGGCACACGACCTTCACGGAAAAATTCAGTCCGCGCAATTTCCGCACCATTCAAACGACCCGCCACACAAACTTTGATACCCAATGCACCTAAGCGCATCGCGTTCGCAACAGCACGCTTAGCAGCGCGTCGGAACATGATACGGCGCTCAAGCTGGCTAGCAATGCTTTCAGCAACCAATTGAGAATCCAATTCTGGCTTACGAATTTCTTCGATATTCAACTTCACGTTATTGACGTGCAAGCCCAACTTTGCAGCCGTTTCTGCGCGGAGCTTCTCAATATCCTCGCCTTTCTTACCAATAACAACACCAGGACGTGCCGTGTGAATGGTAATAAACGCAGACTTTGCAGGACGCTCAATTTGGACGCGACTAACAGACGCTTCTTTCAGCTTCTTTTTCAAGAATGTGCGCACTTCCAAATCTTTGAACAGGAAGTCGGCATAGTCCTTGCCTTCAGCGTACCACTTAGAGCGCCAGTCGGTGGCGATACCAAGACGGATACCGGTTGGATGTACTTTCTGACCCATACTAAACCTTACTTCTCGCCTACAGCGACGGTAATGTGACTGGTGCGCTTCAGGATGCGGTTAGCACGACCTTTAGCACGCGGCATGATACGCTTCATGGTTGGACCTTGATCAACGAATACACTTTTAATGCACAACTCATCAACATCGGCACCATCATTGTGTTCAGCGTTAGCAATCGCAGATTCTAGAACCTTTTTGAGCATCGCGGCACCTTTCTTCGGGCTAAACGCCAGAATATTCAGAGCCTTGTCTACAGGGAGACCACGAATCTGATCAGCAACCAGTCGGCACTTCTGAGGTGAAATGCGTGCGAAACGCAATTTTGCAGCAACTTCCATTTCGACCTCTTACTTCGACTTTTTGTCGGCAACGTGACCACGGTAAGAACGGGTCAGCGCAAACTCACCCAGCTTATGACCTACCATATTTTCATTAACCAGCACCGGAACATGCTGCTTGCCGTTATGCACCGCCACAGTCAAGCCAATAAATTCTGGCAGGATCATGGAACGGCGCGACCAAGTTTTGATTGGACGACGATCATTTGCCGCCTTAGCGGTTTCGATCTTCTTCATCAGATGATGGTCAACGAAAGGACCTTTTTTGAGTGAACGTGGCACTGTTTAATCCCCTTACTTCTTGTTCCGGCGACGGACAATCATATTGTCAGTGCGCTTGTTGCTACGAGTCTTGTAACCCTTGGTTGGAACACCCCAAGGTGTAACAGGGTGACGACCACCAGAGGTACGACCTTCGCCACCACCGTGTGGATGGTCTACCGGGTTCATAACCACACCACGAACAGTCGGGCGAACACCGCGCCAGCGCTTTGCACCAGCCTTGCCCAACTTAATCAATGCATGTTCAGAGTTACCAACCTCGCCAATCGTGGCGCGGCAGTCGATAGGAACCTTGCGCATCTCACCTGAACGCAGACGGATAGTGGCATACGCACCTTCACGAGCGATCAACTGCACGGAAGCACCAGCACTACGCGCCAATTGTGCACCTTTACCAACTTTCATTTCGATGCAATGAACAACCGTACCCACTGGGATGTTACGCATTGGCAAGCAGTTACCCGTGGCAATCGGCGCATGAACACCAGAAACAACCTCAGCACCCGCACTCAAACCTTTCGGGGCGATAATATAGCGACGCTCACCATCGGCGTACAACAACAATGCAATATTTGCACTGCGGTTTGGGTCATACTCTAAGCGCTCAACACGCGCTGGAATATCATCTTTACGACGCTTAAAATCAACAAGACGATAGTGCTGACGATGACCACCACCCACATGACGGGTAGTAATACGACCGGTGTTGTTACGACCACCGCTCTTGCGCTTATTTTCTAACAGGCTCTTACAAGGTGCACCCTTGTGTAATTCCTTATTAACAACCTTAACCTGGAAGCGACGCCCTGGGGAGGTTGGTTTTGCCTTAACGACTGCCATGATTCACCCTTGCCTTATTCTGCTGCCGCATCCAAAGAGAAACCTTCGGACAGGCTCACATAAGCCTTTTTCCAATCGCTACGATTACCGGCGCGACGCCCAAAGTTCTTTTGCTTGCCTTTTACGTTGATAGTGCGAACCTGATCAACCTTGACTTCAAATAAAGTCTCGACAGCATCCTTAATTTCTTGCTTAGTTGCCGTTTTAGCAACCTTAAACACATACTGGTTTGCCTTTTCAGAAGCACGAACAGTTTTTTCTGTTACACGCGGCGCAACCAAAACATGATAGAGACGCTCAATACTCATGCCAGCCACTCCTGAATTTTGCTTACTGCGCCAGTTGTCACCACAACTTTTTGATGACCTACCAAACTCACTGGATTCAACCCAGCAACAGTAGTGACTTCACAGTGAGGAATGTTACGGGCAGACAGCAGCACATTGACATCATCTACATCAGACACCAGCAGCACATCATTAGAGCCATACTCTTTCAGCTTTGCCAGCATTAACTTGGTCTTAGGTTCTTCAATATTAAAAGAATCCACCACCAAGAATCGATCCTGACGCAACAGCTCAGAGAAAATTGCTCGCATTGCAGCGCGATACATCTTCTTATTTAACTTTTGCGCAAAGTCACGAGGACGAGCCGCGAAAGATTTACCACCTGTGCGCCACAGTGGGCTGCGGATACTACCCGCACGAGCACGACCAGTACCTTTTTGCTTGAATGGCTTGCTGCCACCACCGCTCACATCAGAGCGGGTCTTTTGTGCTTTAGTACCAGCACGACCTGCTGCCATATAAGCGACAACCGCCTGATGCACCAGACCTTCATTAAATTCGCGTGCAAAAATCTCATCGCTTACCGCGACCGAGCCACCATTTGCAATCTGTAATTCCATTGCCGCCACCTTTATGCCTTGACCGACAGCTTGACAACCACATTGCCGTTAGTAGCGCCAGGAACAGCACCCTTAACCAGCAACAGATTGCGCTCAGCGTCTACACGTACCACTTCCAGATTCTGGGCAGTACGCTGTACAGCACCCATATGACCAGCCATTTTCTTGCCTGGGAATACCCGGCCTGGCGTTTGGTTCTGACCAATGGAACCCGGAACCCGGTGCGACAAAGAGTTGCCATGCGTACGGTCTTGGCCTGCAAAATGGTGACGCTTCAGCACACCAGCAAAACCTTTGCCTTTGCTCGTACCAGTCACATCAACCATCTGACCTGCCTCAAACATGCTGACTGCAAGCTCAGCACCCAGCTCGTAACCCGACGCATCATCCACACGCGACTCACGAACACAAGTACCAGCAGGCACGCTCGCCTTGGCAAAATGACCAGCTTCCGACTTGGAAACGCGGGAAGACTTTTTCTCACCTGTAGATAACTGGACGGCATTGTAGCCATCTGTTTCTACCGTCTTGACTTGTGATACACGGTTCGCCGCAATCTCAAGCACAGTGACAGGGGTTGAACCTCCATCCTCACCGTATATCCGGGTCATACCTACTTTGCGACCCAGCAGACCGATAGCCATTTGCATACCTCTTCGAATTACTCACACCGAGCAACTTTCATTCTGTCTTTTAGAAAAACTCGGCTCGACCTAGGTCGAGCCGTGGAAAGCCGCGCATTATAGCAGAAAAATCCCTGCCGTTAAGTCTTTTTTTACAAATCAGTTAAGCTTGATTTGTACATCAACGCCCGCAGCCAAATCCAGCTTCATCAGGGCATCAACAGTCTTGTCAGTCGGATCAATAATATCCATCAGACGCTTGTAAGTACGGATCTCATACTGGTCACGCGCATCCTTATCAACATGCGGCGAAACCAGAACGGTGTAACGCTCTACGCGTGTTGGCAAAGGGATTGGCCCTTTAACACGCGCACCAGTACGCTTGGCCGTTTCAACGATTTCAGTCGCAGAACGGTCAATCAGACGGTGATCGAATGCTTTCAGGCGAATACGGATTCTTTGATCAGACATAACTATTACTCAATAATTTTAGCAACAACATCGGTGTCGACAGCACGAACACCTTCACGGATCGCAACACGCAGACCGTCTTTTATTTCAAATCTAAACAGTACCGACGCTCAAAGGCATCGCTACTCACCTTTCACTTTTTTTATCACCGCTTGCGTTACCGCAGCAGGTGCTTCTGCATAGCGCATAAACTCCATGCTGTAAGCAGCGCGACCTTGGGTAGCAGAACGCAAGTCCGTTGCATAACCAAACATTTCACCCAATGGCACTTCTGCACGCACCACTAGACTGCCGCTCTCCTCATCCATTCCCTGGATGACACCACGACGCCGGTTCAAATCACCGATAACATCGCCCATATACTCCTCAGGCGTAGTCACTTCAACCTTCATTATTGGCTCAAGCAAAACCGGCGCAGCCTCCATAACCCCCTGACGGAGAGCAATAGAGCCTGCAATCTTGAATGCCATTTCGCTGGAGTCGACATCATGATAAGAACCATCAAAAATGGTGACTTTCATATCGACCAGCGGGAATCCGACCAATACGCCGTTACCCATTTGTTCTTGCACGCCCTTGTCGACGGCTGGCACGAATTCTTTCGGCACAACCCCACCCACCAAAGCGTTTTCAAACTTGTAGCCTTCTGCCTCGCTGAGCGGCTCAAGACGCAGCCAGACGTGACCATATTGCCCGCGCCCACCGGACTGACGCACAAATTTACCTTCAACCTCGACCGTTTTGCGGATGGTTTCGCGGTAAGCCACTTGTGGCGCACCCACGTTGCAATTGACCTTGAACTCACGCAGCATCCGATCCACGATGATTTCCAAGTGCAACTCGCCCATGCCAGCGATAATGGTTTGACCGGTCTCTTCGTCAGTACGCACACGGAAAGAAGGGTCTTCTTGTGCCAGTTTACTCAGGGCAATACCCATACGTTCTTGGTCAGCCTTAGACTTTGGCTCAACTGCCACCGCAATAACCGGCTCAGGAAAATCCATCTTCTCCAAAGTAATGACACGGTTCATGTCACACAAGGTATCACCGGTTGTCACATCTTTCAGACCGACAGCCGCAGCAATATCGCCCGCACGCACCTCATCAATGTCCTCACGCGCGTTCGAGTGCATTTGCACCAAACGCCCAATACGCTCACGCTTACCCTTGACAGGATTGTAGACAGCACTTTGCGATGTCAACACGCCAGAATATACTCGGAAGAACGTCAATGTCCCCACGAATGGGTCAGTCGCAATCTTGAAAGCCAATGCAGCAAAAGGCTCATCATCACTCGCATGACGTTCCGCCTCGGTTTCATTCTTGTCATCCAGATGCCCCTTAATAGCAGGCACATCCAACGGTGAAGGCATAAGCTCCACGACCTTATCCAGTGCAGCCTGAATGCCTTTGTTCTTAAAGGCAGAACCACACGTCATCGGCACAATTTCAAGATTGATGGTGCGCTTACGCAAGCCAGCAATAATTTCTTCAGTCGATAAATCACCTTCTTCAAGGTATTTATTCATCAACACATCATCGGCTTCGGCAGCCGCCTCTACCATCTTCTCGCGCCACTCCTGACAAGCAGCCACCATATCAGCCGGAATATCAACAGCTTCATAGGTAACACCCTTATCAGCCTCATCCCACATAATGGCTTTCATGCGAATCAGGTCAACAACGCCCACAAAGCTTTCTTCTGCACCAATCGGCAATTGTAACGGCACCGGATTAGCATTCAGCTTAGCCTTCAACTGCTCATACACGCGCAAGAAGTTTGCACCGGAACGATCCATCTTATTGACGAAAGCCATGCGCGGCACATGATACTTATTCGCCTGCCTCCATACTGTTTCCGACTGTGGCTGCACCCCACCAACGGCACACAGCACAAACATCGCACCATCCAGCACCCGCAATGAACGCTCCACCTCAATGGTGAAGTCAACGTGTCCTGGCGTGTCAATTATATTGATCCGATGCAGCGGAAACTGCTTATCCATTCCCGACCAGAAACACGTGGTAGCAGCGGAGGTAATCGTAATACCACGCTCACGCTCCTGCTCCATCCAGTCCATAGTCGCAGCGCCATCATGCACCTCCCCAATTTTATGAGACACGCCCGTATAAAACAGAATGCGCTCAGTGGCAGTGGTCTTACCCGCATCAATGTGCGCCATGATGCCGATATTACGGTACTGCTCAATTGGGGTGCTACGCGCCACGGATGGTCACTCTTTCCACATTACCAGCGGAAGTGTGCGAAGGCTTTGTTAGCCTCTGCCATGCGATGCACGTCTTCACGCTTTTTCACCGCAGTACCACGCTTTTCAGAAGCATCCATCAATTCACCTGCCAACTTACGCGCCATGGATTTCTCACCACGCTTGCGAGCCGCATCAATCAACCAACGCATAGCGAGCGCATTTTGACGCGAAGGACGCACTTCAACCGGCACTTGGTAAGTTGCACCACCCACACGGCGTGATTTAACTTCCACCGCAGGACGGACGTTATCCAGTGCGTATTCCAGCACCTCAATACCATCGCCGCCTTTCTTGCCAGCAATCTCAGTCAACGCACCGTAAATAATTTTTTCAGCGGCAGATTTCTTACCATCTTGCATAATGGCATTCATAAACTTGGTCAGCAATTGGCTTCCGAACTTGGGATCGGGCAGCACGATACGCTTGGGGACTTCTCTTCTTCTAGGCATGATTCATATCACCTGTGAATTACTTCTTGGGACGCTTAGCGCCGTATTTGGAACGAGCCTGCTTACGGTTCTTAACGCCCTGTGTATCCAGACTACCGCGAACGGTGTGATAACGGACACCCGGCAAGTCTTTAACACGACCGCCGCGAATCAGTACAACCGAGTGTTCCTGAAGGTTATGACCTTCACCACCAATATAACTGGTGACTTCAAAACCATTGGTTAAACGCACACGAGCAACCTTACGCATAGCGGAGTTTGGCTTCTTAGGTGTGGTTGTATAAACACGGGTGCAAACACCACGGCGCTGCGGACAAGCCTCTAGCGCTGGCACCTTGCTCTTCTCTACTTTGCTTTGGCGCGGCTTACGCACCAATTGGTTTACTGTTGCCATATCCTGAAATTGTCTCCTGGAATCACGGGGAACTTGCCTGGCTTGCCTTGTCCCCATAAAAGCAACAGACCGAAAATCGGTCTGTTTGAGGACGCCAGATTTTAGGGATCGGGAGGCCTCCTGTCAAGGAAGTTTTCCCGATTGTTAACTCTTCAACTGCGATTAATCGTCCGAACCCATATCCAGCGGCTCACCGAAACTAATAGTTTCCATTGATGCTGGCTTTTCGTAAGCAAACTCATTGCGTTGGCTGCGACGGTCGTCATGGTAAGCCAAACCGGTACCAGCCGGAATCAAGCGCCCCACGATGACATTTTCTTTCAAGCCACGCAACTCATCACGCGCACCACGTACCGCAGCCTCTGTCAGAACCCGCGTGGTCTCTTGGAAGGACGCCGCCGACACGAAGGAGTCGGTGACCAAGGATGCCTTGGTGATACCCATCAGCAGCCGCTCGTAGACAATTTTGAGCTTACCTTCTTTATCGAGGCGCTTATTTTCTTCTACCACACGCCAATAGTCGGCCTGTTCACCACGCAAGAACTTGCTATCACCCGGCTCAACCACCTCGACCTTACGCATCATTTGACGCACAATGACTTCGATGTGCTTGTCGTTGATTTTTACCCCTTGTAGGCGGTAAACGGCTTGGATTTCCCTAGCTTGGTATTCTGCCAATGCAGTCGCACCTAACAAGCGCAAGATGTCGTGCGGGTTTTGCTCACCATCGGCGATGACCTCACCACGGTTGAGCTTTTCACCTTCAAACACATCCAGATTACGCCACTTGGGAATCAGCTCTTCATAATGCTCGCCGTCTTCGCCGGTGATAATGACACGCTGTTTGCCCTTGGTTTCTTTACCGAAGGAGATTGTGCCGGTTTTTTCCGCCAGAATCGCCCCATCTTTCGGCTTACGCGCTTCAAACAAATCCGCGACTCGTGGCAAACCACCCGTGATGTCACGGGTTTTAGAGGATGCCTGAGGCAAACGTGCCACAACCTCACCGACCTGCACGGTTGCACCATTGGTGGAGCTGACGATTGCGCCAGCAGGCAATGGGTATTGCACCGGAATCTTCGTGCCTTCAAAGAACACACTATCGCCACGCTCATCCAGCAAACGCACGGTTGGGCGCAACTCACGACCTGCTGTAGGACGGTTTTTAGGATCCATTACCTCAATGGAAGACAAACCCGTGATTTCATCCACTTTGGTCTGTACCGTAACGTTATCAATGAAATCACTGAAACTGACCTGCCCTGCCACCTCGGAAATAATCGGGTGCGTATGCGGATCCCAAGTTGCAACTTCCTGACCTGCCACCACTTTATCGTAATGATCAATCGACAACAGCGCACCGTAGGTTAGCTTGTAACGTTCCTTATCACGCCCATTTTCATCAACCACACCCAGTTCGCCGGAACGCGACACCACCACCAATTTGCCGTCTTTATTACGCACCGTTTTCACGTTGAGCAAATGCACCTGACCGCTGGACTTAACCGCGATGCTGCTTTCTGCCGCAGACCGGCTCGCCGCCCCCCCGATATGGAAGGTGCGCATGGTCAACTGAGTACCCGGCTCACCGATGGATTGCGCTGCAATGACCCCGACAGCCTCGCCCTTGTTCACAATATGTCCGCGAGCAAGGTCACGACCGTAGCACTTCGCACACACACCGTAACGCGTTTCGCAGGTAATCGCTGAACGTACCACGATTTCATCCACAGCCAGCGCATCAATTTGCTTGACCCACGCTTCGTCGAGGAATGTACCAGCAGGAATCAAAATTTCATCACCACGGGTAACATCTTGCGCAACCACACGACCCAAGACACGTTCTGCCAACGCTTCTACCACATCACCGCCTTCGATGATAGGACGCATTTTAATGCCTTGCGTAGTACCGCAATCATCAATCGTGACCACCATATCTTGCGCCACGTCGACCAAACGCCGCGTCAGATAACCAGAGTTCGCGGTTTTGAGCGCCGTATCCGCTAAACCTTTTCGTGCACCGTGCGTCGAGATAAAGTATTGGAGGACGTTCAAGCCTTCGCGGAAGTTCGAGGTAATCGGGGTTTCAATGATGGAACCATCCGGCTTTGCCATCAAACCACGCATCCCAGCCAACTGACGAATCTGCGCCGCAGAACCCCGCGCCCCGGAATCAGCCATCATGTAGATCGAATTGAAAGATTCCTGCATGACGGTATTACCATCTGCATCAACGACTTCCTGCTTACCAATTTTCTCCATCATCGCCTTGGCGACCTTTTCATTGGTGCTGGCCCAGATATCGACAACCTTGTTGTAACGTTCGCCCTGTGTCACCAAACCGCTGGAGAATTGCTTCTGGATTTCCAGTACCGCATCTTCGGCTTCTGCCAACAAACCGGCTTTCTTTTCGGGGATCATCATATCATCCGCACAGAAAGAAACCCCTGCACGGGTCGCATAACGGTAGCCGGTATACATCAATTGGTCAGCAAACACGACGGAGGCTTTCAAACCAACCCGACGGTAAGCCTCGTTGATCAGCTTGGAAATCGCCTTTTTCTTCAACACGATATTGAATAATTCAAACGGCAAGCCTTCCGGCATAATGCTGGTCAGCAACGCACGCCCAACCGTGGTATCCAGCACACGGGTACGCTTGATGAGTTCACCGTCTTCGTCCTTGATGCTATCGCTAATCCGCACTTTCACTTTTGCGTGAAGTGACACATTGCCAGTATCGTAAGCACGTTGCACTTCCAAGGGATCAGCAAAAATCATGCCCTCGCCTTTCGCATTAATAGCGTCACGGGTCATGTAATACAAGCCCAACACGATGTCTTGCGATGGCACAATAATCGGCTCACCGTTCGCAGGTGACAGGACGTTATTGGTTGCCATCATCAGGGTACGCGCTTCCAACTGGGCTTCCAGTGACAGTGGTACGTGTACCGCCATTTGGTCCCCGTCGAAGTCCGCATTGAACGCAGAGCACACCAATGGATGCAACTGAATCGCCTTACCTTCGATCAGCAGCGGTTCAAATGCCTGAATCCCCAAACGGTGCAGGGTTGGCGCACGGTTCAGCATAACCGGGTGCTCACGAATGACTTCAGCCAAGATGTCCCAAACTTCTGCGGTCTCACGCTCAACCAGCTTTTTAGCCGCCTTGATGGTGGTTGCCAGACCGCGACGTTGCAACTTGCCAAAAATGAACGGCTTGAATAACTCCAGTGCCATTTTCTTAGGCAGACCACATTGATGCAGGCGCAGGTAGGGGCCGGTCACGATAACCGAACGACCAGAGTAATCGACCCGCTTACCCAACAAGTTCTGACGGAAACGCCCTTGCTTACCCTTGATCATATCTGACAAGGACTTGAGCGGACGCTTGTTAGAACCCGTAATGGCACGACCACGGCGACCATTGTCAAGCAGCGCATCCACAGACTCTTGCAGCATACGCTTTTCATTGCGCACGATAATGTCGGGTGCATTCAACTCCAACAAACGCTTCAAACGGTTGTTACGGTTGATAACGCGGCGGTACAAATCGTTTAAGTCAGAAGTCGCAAAACGACCGCCGTCCAATGGCACAAGCGGACGCAGATCCGGCGGCAATACCGGCAGCACCGTCATGATCATCCACTCAGGCTTATTGCCAGAGCTGATGAATGATTCCATCAGCTTCAGACGCTTGCCCAAGCGCTTGAGTTTGGTTTCAGAACCGGTCTCACCAATCTCTTCACGCATTTTGGCGACCTCATCCTTGAGATCTGTCGAACGCAGCAGCTCCAAAATTGCCTCAGCGCCCATGCTGGCTTCAAATTCATCACCGAATTCTTCAATAGCTTCCAGATAGGCTTCATCGCTGAGCAATTGACCGCGTTCCAGCGTCGTCATACCCGGCTCAGTGACTACAAAGGTCTCGAAATACAAAATGCGTTCAATATCCCGTAACGTCATATCCAGCAACAAACCGATGCGGGATGGCAATGACTTCAAAAACCAGATGTGGGCGACCGGGCTGGCAAGATCAATATGCCCCATGCGCTCACGACGCACCTTGGTTTGGGTGACTTCAACGCCGCATTTTTCGCACACGACGCCACGGTGCTTCAAACGTTTGTATTTACCACACAAACACTCGTAGTCTTTGACTGGACCAAAAATTTTGGCGCAGAACAAACCATCACGTTCTGGCTTAAACGTCCGGTAGTTAATGGTTTCAGGCTTTTTGACTTCGCCAAACGACCATGAACGGATAACCTCAGGCGAAGCCAAACCAACCTTGATTGCATCAAAGTCTTGGGTTTCCTGCTCTTTCTTGTGGAAATTCAATAAATCTTTCATCGCCAATCCATCCTGTGTTAATCACGTTCCAGTTCGATATTCAGACCCAGCGAGCGGATTTCCTTCATTAATACATTGAAGGACTCAGGCATACTGGCTTCCATGAAATGATCGCCATCCACAATATTTTTGTACATCTTGTTACGACCATTCACGTCATCCGACTTGACTGTGAGCATTTCCTGCAAGGTGTAAGCCGCACCGTAAGCTTCCAGCGCCCAGACCTCCATCTCCCCGAAACGTTGACCACCAAATTGTGCTTTACCACCCAATGGCTGTTGCGTTACGAGACTGTATGGCCCGGTAGAGCGTGCGTGCATTTTATCGTCAACCAAGTGATTGAGTTTGAGCATGTGCATGTAACCCACGGTTACTTTACGCTCAAATACATCGCCGGTACGCCCGTCACACAATTGCGCTTGCCCACTTTCTGGCAAATCTGCCAAGCGCAACATGGCTTTGATTTCAGATTCATCCGCACCGTCAAACACCTGCGTCGCCATTGGCACACCTTTGCGCAGATTGTTTGCCAAGTTGACGACTTCATCATCGGTCAAATCAGCTATCATTTCATTTTGGTTGGGATTACCACCGGTTGCATATACTTCACTAATGAACTGGCGCAGTTCATCAACTTTCGCTTTGGTGTCGATCATTAGCGCAATTTTTTCGCCCAAGCCTTTAGCTGCCCAACCTAAGTGGGTTTCCAGTACCTGACCAACGTTCATACGGGATGGAACGCCCAATGGGTTCAAT
Source organism: uncultured Thiothrix sp. (assembly GCA_964398375.1). Classification (GTDB taxonomy): domain Bacteria; phylum Pseudomonadota; class Gammaproteobacteria; order Thiotrichales; family Thiotrichaceae; genus Thiothrix. The sequence continues at coordinate 44,033 of CAYNNA010000004.1, read as the reverse complement.
ACGATGTCAACGGTTTGACCATTAGCGAGGAATGGCATGTCTTCGACCGGTACGATGCGTGAAACCACACCCTTGTTACCGTGACGACCCGCCATTTTATCACCCGGCTGCATCCGGCGTTTCACCGCGATATACACCTTAACCATTTTCAGCACACCCGGTGCGAGATCATCACCTGCCATAAGCTTGTCACGTTGCTTGTGCAACCGGGTTTCGTAGTGCTTTTTCTTCTCCTCAATCTGGTGCGATAGCGATTCGAGTTGGGTATTCACCTCCTCGTCTTGCATACGGATGGCGAACCAATCCTTTCTCTCCAGATTATTCAGGTAAGATTCGGTCACAACTGTGCCAGACGTTAAGCGATTAGGACCACCAACAGCCTCTTTGCCAATCACCAGTTTTGCAAAACGGTCAAAAATGTCCGCCTCGTAAATACGCAGTTCGTCACGCAAGTCTTTACGGACTTTCTTCAGATCCTCTTCCTGAATAGCCAAAGCACGCGCATCACGCTCAACCCCATCACGGGTAAATACGCGCACGTCGATAACCGTACCGGTCATGCCAGTTGACACCCGCAGGGAGGTGTCTTTTACGTCAGACGCTTTCTCACCAAAGATAGCCCGCAACAATTTTTCTTCTGGGGTCAATTGGCTTTCACCCTTCGGCGTCACCTTACCCACCAGAATATCGCCGGGTTTTACTTCCGCACCGACATGAATAATGCCGCACTCGTCCAATTTCGCCAGCAGGCTTTCACTCACATTCGGAATATCCGCCGTGATCTCTTCCGGCCCCAGCTTGGTATCACGTGCTAAACAGGCCATTTCTTCGATGTGAATGGAGGTATAACGGTCTTCATCAACCACGCGCTCAGACAGCAAAATCGAGTCTTCGTAGTTGTAACCGTTCCAAGGCATGAAGGCGATGAACATATTCTGCCCTAACGCCAACTCACCCAAGTCAGTAGAAGAACCATCCGCCAGTACGTCACCGCGTGCAATTACGTCGCCAACTTTGACAATCGGGCGTTGGTTAATGCACGTGTTTTGGTTGGAGCGGGTGTACTTGATCAAGTTGTAAATATCGACACCGCCACGCGCTTCGTCAGCTTCATCGTCATTCACGCGGACAACCACACGCCCTGCATCCACGGAATCAATGATACCACCACGACGTGCTGAAATGGCTGAACCGGAGTCTTGCGCTACCGCACGCTCCATGCCCGTACCGCACAATGGCTTATCAGCACGCAAACAAGGCACAGCCTGACGTTGCATGTTGGAACCCATCAATGCGCGGTTCGCATCATCGTGTTCCAAAAACGGAATCAAGGATGAGGCAACTGAAACGATCTGCTTTGGCGATACGTCCATATACTGAACTTCGCTCGCCTGCTTCAAGGTAAATTCATTACGATGACGGCAAGAAACAAATTCGTCTGACAAGCGCCCCTCTGCATCCAGTTCTGCACTCGCCTGCGCGATAACGTAGTTGGATTCCTCAATCGCTGACAGATAGTCAATTTGCATAGTCGGCTTATTGTCGATTACCTTACGGTAAGGCGTTTCCAAAAAGCCGTAATCATTGGTACGTGCGTACACCGCCAACGAGTTGATCAAGCCGATATTAGGACCTTCCGGCGTTTCGATTGGGCACACCCGACCGTAATGCGTTGGATGTACGTCACGCACCTCAAAGCCTGCACGTTCACGGGTCAAACCGCCCGGTCCTAATGCAGAAATACGGCGCTTGTGGGTCACTTCCGACAGCGGGTTGTTTTGATCCATGAACTGGGACAATTGGCTAGAACCGAAGAACTCCTTAATTGCCGCCGAAACCGGCTTGGAATTCACCAACTCTTGTGGCATCAAGCCTTCACTTTCTGCCATCGTCAAACGTTCTTTGACCGCACGCTCAACCCGTACTAAGCCGACACGGAAGGCGTTTTCTGCCATCTCACCAACGCTACGCACCCGACGGTTGCCAAGATGGTCAATGTCATCCACGTCATCACGACCGTCACGAATGTCGATCAGCTTTTTCAGCACATCCAGAATATCGTTCTGATCCAATACACCAGAACCAGTCGCTTCTTCACGTCCCAAACGACGGTTAAACTTCATCCGCCCTACCGCAGACAAATCATAACGGTCGTCAACGAAGAACAGGTTATTAAACAAGTTCTCAGCGGCTTCTTTCGTTGGCGGTTCGCCGGGGCGCATCATCCGATAGATTTCAACCTGCGCTTCCAACTGGCTGCTGCTAGGATCAATCCTCAGTGTATTCGAAACAAACGGCCCACGATCCAAATCATTGGTGTAGAGGATATTAAACGACTTAATATCATTGTCGCGTAATTTTTCCAAAAGCGCAGGCGTAAGCTCATCATTGGCCGATGCCAACAACTCACCTGTAGAAGCATCAATAATGTTATGCGCTAAAATTTTGCCGGGTACACTACCCGCACCCGTCATGTATTCGCTAGGCACGACCAACTTGTTCATGCCAGACTTTTCCAACTGACGGATGTGCTTAGCCGTAATACGACGCCCCGTCTCCACCAGTACCTGACCGTCCAGCATGATATCAAATGAAGCCAAGTCACCACGCAAACGCTCAGGCACCAGTTCCATTTCAACACTGCTATCGCTTAAATGCACTGCCGTCTTATCAAAGAAAACATCCAGAATATCTTCATTCTGCATACCCAAAGCACGCAGTAAAATCGTTGCAGGCAATTTACGGCGACGGTCAATACGTACAAAAATAGAATCTTTAGGGTCGAACTCGAAATCAAGCCATGAACCACGGTAAGGAATCACTCGCGCACTGTGCAATAACTTGCCAGCGGAATTCGACTTACCCTTATCATGCTCAAAGAACACGCCCGGAGAACGGTGCAACTGAGAAACGATAACACGCTCAGTTCCGTTAATAATGAATGTGCCTTTATCCGTCATCAATGGCAATTCGCCCAGATAAACGTCCTGCTCTTTAATGGCTTTAACCACCTTGGCATCCGCAGGCGCATCTTTGTCATAAATGACTAAACGCAATTTAACACGCAGCGACGTAGCAAACGTCAACCCGCGCAACTGGCATTCCTGCACATCAAACACAGGTTCCGCCAAACGATAATCAACATACTCCAGCGCAACATAATTGTTGTAGCTGATAATCGGGAATACCGAGGAAAAAGCCGCGTGCAAACCAACATCCCGGCGCTCTGCGACTGGTTTTTCCAATTGCAGGAAATGTCGATAGGAGTCTAACTGAATGGTAAGCAGGTCAGGCACTTCCAGTATCTGTGGCCGTTTCCCAAAGTCTTTGCGGATCCGTTTCTTTTCGGTATAACTCAGTCCCATCGTCTTTCCTCTCTGGAATCAGAACCCCGGCTCACAACAACTGCCGGATTTTTCACTCGCCTTAATAAGCGAGAAAAGGCCGACAGTACTTATGCACTGCCAGCCTACAAGGTATGTAAGAACTAATTGCTACGCAACACGCTCTCCCTCAATCTTACTTGAGTTCGACAGTTGCGCCTGCTTCTTCCAGTTCTTTCTTCAGCTTTTCTGCATCTTCCTTGCTAGCAGCTTCCTTCACAACGGAAGGAACGCCTTCAACCATGTCTTTCGCTTCTTTCAAGCCCAGACCAGTTGCGCCGCGAACAACTTTGATGACGTTGATCTTGTTAGCACCAAAACTAGTCATAACAACGTTAAATTCAGTTTGCTCTTCAGCAGCAGGGGCAGCTTCACCACCAGCAGCAGGACCAGCAGCAACTGCAACAGCAGCCGTTACGCCAAATTTCTCTTCAATCGCTGAAATCAGGTCAACGATTTCAGTAACAGTCATGTTGGCAAACGTTTCCAACATATCTTCTTTAGTACAAGCCATTTTGTTTCTCCAAAAACCTAAATCAGTAATCAGTCTAAGCTAATGCCAGCGGCTTCAGCTTTTTGGTCACGCAATGCAGCAAGAGTGCGAGCGAATTTATCCAACGGTGCACGCAGGACAGCAGCCAAGGTGGCCAATGCCTGATCGCGGGTTGGCAATTTCGCCAGACGATCCAATTCAGAAGCTGGGAGCATTTTGCCGTCGATAGCGACGAACTTTACTTCCATCTTGTCATTGGCTTTGTCTTTCTTGAAGTCTTTAATCAGGCGTGCCGCTGAGCCTGGGTCTTCCTGAGAAAACGCCAATACCAACGGGCCAACCAAACCGTCTTGGATACACTCGAAAGCAGTATCTTTAACGGCGATTCGTGCCAGATTATTCTTCACAACACGCAGGTACACCCCATTCTTACGTGCGTTTTGACGCAACGCAGTGAGTTGAGCTACGGTCAATCCACGGTACTCAGCAGCTACCGCAGAATAAGCACTTGCAGCAACTGCGGCCACTTCAGAGATAATCTCTTTTTTCTCTTGCAGTGTTAATGCCACGTTATCTACTCCTGGTTTGGCGGACAATCCACCATTTATCGATCACTTGCCGGAACCCCGGCTTGCGAAGGAAACAGCGTCCCAAACCATCTTACTGACTCGGGTAACGCCATCTGCGCAGGTTCTCTACATTAGATGCAGAACCATTAAGCTTTTAAAAAACACCTGCGGTCTTTGACGACATACATCCTGTATATCTTCTTGCCTTACGGCTGCTTCCATCCTTGGAAACGGAGAATGGGGCAATAACTCCCCAATCCATTAGTAAGACAGCGATGAGTTATCGACTATCAAACCAGTACCCATCGTAGTGGATACAGAAACTTTCTTCAGGTAAACACCTTTGGAAGTAGATGGTTTCATTTTCACCAAATCCACCACCAAGGCATTGATATTACCAACCAGCTTGTCAGTATCGAAATCAACATTGCCAACGGAGCAATGGATAATACCGGCTTTATCAGTACGGTAACGCACCTGACCTGCTTTAGCATTACGAACCGCGCCAGCAACGTCTGGTGTTACTGTGCCAACCTTAGGGTTAGGCATCAAACCACGTGGACCGAGGATTTGACCCAATTGACCTACCACACGCATCGCGTCTGGGCTGGCAATAACCACGTCGAAATCCATCTTGCCCGCTTTGATTTCAGCAGCCAGATCATCGAAACCCACAATATCAGCACCCGCAGCCGTTGCTGCTTCAGCGTTTGCACCCTGTGCAAATACTGCAACGCGAACAGTTTTACCGTTGCCGTTTGGCAGTACAGTAGAGCCACGCACTACTTGGTCAGATTTACGTGGATCAACACCGAGATTGATGCTCACATCAACGCTTTCCAGAAACTTTGCACGTGGCAGAGATTTCAGGGTATCCAGCGCATCAGCAACTGCATAAGCTTTAGTGCGATCGATCTTTTCAGCGATTGCCTTTTGGCGTTTAGTCAACTTTGCCATCTTACAAACCCTCCACTTCAAGACCCATGCTGCGAGCAGTACCCGCGATGGTGCGGACTGCCGCGTCCATGCTAGCTGCTGTCAGGTCTGGGGTTTTTGCTTTAGCAATTTCTTCCAACTGTGCAACAGTGACTTTGCCCACTTTGTTACTGTTCGGCTTAGCACTACCGGACTTGATACCCGCAGCTTTCTTCAACAAAACAGAAGCTGGTGTGGTTTTCATTACAAACGTAAAGCTCTTGTCGCTGTACGCCGTAATAACGACTGGGGTAGGCAGACCGACTTCAAGGTTCTGGGTCGCAGCATTGAATGCTTTGCAGAACTCCATGATATTCAGACCACGTTGACCCAGTGCAGGACCGATAGGTGGGCTTGGGTTTGCTTTACCAGCCGGAACTTGCAGCTTGATAAAAGCGATGACTTTCTTTGCCATGATACTTTCCTATAAATGGGTAATAACGCCTGGCGGCTCCCCGTGATTATCTGATCAGGCTTTCTCGACCTGATAGAACTCCAGCTCAACGGGCGTTGAGCGACCAAAAATTTGCACTGCAACCAACAAGCGGCTTTTTTCATAATTGACTTCTTCGACGACGCCGTTGAAATCTTTAAATGGCCCATCAGTAACACGCACGACCTCACCTGCATCAAAGAGGACTTTCGGACGCGGCTTTTCAGCACCCTCCTCCACACGACGCATAATGTTATCGACTTCTTTCTGTGTAATCGGCGCAGGCTTGTCTGCCTTGCCACCGATGAAACCCAACACTTTTGGTGTTTCTTTCACCATGTGCCACGTTTCATCATTCATTTCCATTTCAACTAACACGTAGCTAGGAAAGAACTTACGCTCACTTTTGCGTTTTTGACCATCGCGCATTTCCACCACTTCTTCAACGGGCACTAACACACGCCCAAAAGAGGCTTCCAAACCAAAACGCACAATGCGCTCTTCAAGCGAGCGCTTAACTTGATTTTCAAAAGCAGAATAAGCTTGAACCACATACCAACGCATTGCCATCAGACACCCCCCCCACCGAGCAGACTTCTAACGCCCCAACCCAGCAGGGAATCGACACCCCAGAGGAAGATAGACAAAATCAAAACAATGACCATCACCATCAAGGTAGTCTGCAACGTTTCAGCACGAGTCGGCCACACCATTTTACGGACTTCGAGACGTGAATCTTTCATAAAGCCCAGCAAACGCTTGCCGGACAAACTAGATAGAGCAACAGCGACCGCTACACCAACAACCAGCAACAAACCCAGCACACGCAGCAACAAAGAAACCGGCTGACCTTGCCAACTCTCAAAATAGTAAAAAGCAACAATCCCTGACAACAGGAGTGCGAGAGAAATAATGAGCTTTACAGTGTCCAGCGACGAGCCCTGTTCTTCGGTATGTACTGACATTTATTTTTTACCAAACCTGATAGCCGAATGACTTTGGGCAATACACTGCAACATTGCAATAGAACCGATCACTTACAATTTATTATCCAAAGCCATCTTAAAAGATGGCAGGCCAAGAGGGAATCGAACCCCCAACCTGCGGTTTTGGAGACCGCCGCTCTGCCAATTGAGCTATTGGCCTGTAAAGGCAAGAAAGAGCAGAGAGGATACTCTCTGCTCTTTCAAAACACAAGGTGTTATTTACGCAATGATTTTAGCAACTACGCCAGCACCAACGGTACGACCACCTTCGCGAATAGCGAAACGCAGACCGTCTTCCATCGCGATCGGGCTAATTAGAGTAACAACCAGTTTAACGTTGTCACCCGGCATAACCATTTCAACACCTTCCGGCAGTTCGCAAGCACCTGTTACGTCCGTAGTACGGAAGTAGAACTGTGGGCGGTAGCCTTTGAAGAATGGCGTATGGCGACCACCTTCGTCTTTAGACAGAACATAAACTTCTGCTTCAAAGGTAGTGTGCGGCTTAATTGAACCAAGCTTGCAAAGAACTTGACCACGCTCAACCTCTTCACGCTTGGTACCGCGCAACAACAAACCGACGTTATCACCCGCCATACCTTGATCTAACAACTTACGGAACATTTCGACACCCGTAACAGTTGTTGACTTAGTCTCACGAATACCAACGATTTCGATGGACTCACCAACTTTGATCACGCCACGCTCAATACGACCGGTTACCACAGTACCACGACCAGAAATAGAGAATACATCTTCAACAGGCATTAAGAATGTGCCATCGACTGCACGAACTGGATCAGGAATGTAAGTATCAATAGCTTCGATCAAGCGACCAATAGAAGGAACACCGATATCAGATTCATCGCCCTCCAAAGCCATACGCGCTGAGCCTTTAACAATAGGCGTATCATCACCTGGGAAGTCATAGCTGTTCAGCAGCTCGCGCAACTCCATTTCGACCAATTCCAACAACTCTTCATCATCAACCAAATCGCATTTATTCATGTACACAACGATGTACGGAACACCAACTTGGCGAGACAGCAGGATGTGCTCACGTGTTTGTGGCATTGGGCCGTCAGCAGCAGAACAAACCAGAATTGCGCCATCCATCTGTGCCGCACCAGTGATCATGTTTTTAACATAGTCAGCATGTCCTGGGCAGTCAACGTGCGCGTAGTGACGTGTTTCAGATTCGTATTCCACGTGCGCGGTAGAAATGGTGATACCACGTGCTTTTTCTTCAGGAGCCGCATCGATCTGATCGTAAGCTTTTGACTCGCCGCCATATTTCTTGGCCTGCACAACTGTCAACGCTGCTGTCAGCGTGGTTTTGCCGTGATCAACGTGACCGATTGTACCAACGTTTACGTGCGTTTTATTACGCTCAAATTTACTTTTTGCCATGATCGATAACTTCCCGTTAAATTCCTGAATAATTGGTGCTCTCAGGCAGAGTCGAACTGCCGACCTCATCCTTACCAAGGATGCGCTCTACCACCTGAGCTATGAGAGCAAAACCATTTTAACGACTCAGCCAGAAATTGGAGCGGGTGATGGGAATCGAACCCACGCAATCAGCTTGGAAGGCTGAAGTTCTACCATTGAACTACACCCGCCTGAAGTCGTGTGCCCGCACCGTGCCGCATGACAATATCAATCAAGCTGAACGTGCAAACTAAAATATGGTGGAGGGGGAAGGATTCGAACCTTCGAAGGCAGAGCCAACAGATTTACAGTCTGTCCCCTTTGACCGCTCGGGAACCCCTCCGACTGGAAAGGACGGCATTGTGAGTGAATCACTCCCCAATGTCAACCTTGAAAAAGCAGAATTTTGTTATTAATCTTCGACGGCTAAACTGGTAAGTTCGTCGGCTGAATTGTTACAAAAATTAGCGCGTTCGATCATAATCTGCATCGCATACAAAAATCCAGTTTTTATTTAGGAACCATCAATGAAAGTTACAATTTACGGTTCGGGTTATGTCGGCCTAGTCACCGGGGCGTGCTTAGCACAAGTTGGCAATGACGTGCTATGCGTCGATGTTGACGAGCGCAAAATCAATATGTTACTCAATGGTGAAATCCCCATTCATGAACCCGGTCTCGACAAAATGGTGCAAGCCAATATTGCTGCCGGGCGTCTGAAATTTACTTTATCAGCGGCGGAAGGCGTTGCACACGGTTTATTTCAGTTTATCGCGGTTGGCACACCACCGGATGAAGACGGCTCGGCTGACCTGCGTTATGTACTCACCGTAGCCCGCTCGATTGCGCAACACATGGACGGCTACCGCATCATAGTCGACAAATCCACTGTTCCCGTCGGCACGGCTGACCGAGTACGTGCGGCGATGCTAGAGGTATTGGAACAACGTGCCTTCAACGCCGAATTCGACGTGGTATCCAACCCCGAATTCCTGAAAGAAGGGGCAGCACTTGACGATTTCATGAAACCCGACCGGATTGTGATCGGTACAGACAACCCACGCACCACCGAACTGATGCGCGAACTCTACGCCCCCTTCAACCGCAACCACGACCGTTTGGTGGTGATGGACATCCGCTCTGCCGAGCTCACCAAATACGCTGCCAATGCCATGCTTGCCACCAAAATCAGCTTCATGAACGAACTAGCAAATATGGCAGAACTGCTGGGTGCAGACATTGAAAAAGTGCGCATTGGCATCGGTTCTGACCCACGCATTGGCTATCACTTCATCTACCCCGGTTGCGGCTATGGTGGCTCCTGTTTCCCCAAAGACGTACAGGCTCTGGAACGTACCGCCCGTGAAATCGGTTACAACGCCGAACTGCTGGCGGCAGTGGAAGCGGTCAACTACCGCCAGAAGGACAAGCCGTTCGAGAAGCTGCAAAAGCATTACGGCGCAACTCTGGAAGGCAAAACCATTGCACTATGGGGATTAGCATTCAAACCCAATACCGATGATATGCGCGAAGCTTCCAGCCGCACCTTGATGGAAGCACTGTGGAAACAAGGCTGCAAGGTACAAGCATTTGACCCGGTAGCGATGGAGGAATGCACCCGCATTTACGGGCAACGCCCTGATCTGACATTGTGCCAAACAGCCGAAACAGCGCTAGAAGGTGCAGATTGCCTAATCATTGTCACCGAATGGCAACAATTCCGCAGCCCCGATTTTGAGGTAATCAAAGCCAAACTCACTGACCCGGTAATCGTGGATGGGCGCAACCTGTATTCACCCGAACAAATGGCGAAGAAAGGCATTACCTACTACGCCATCGGGCGTGGCTGCTAACTATCCGCTCAATGCCTGAGTGGTCCAGTATCGGTGTCGATCTTGTAAATCAGGTCGACACCTTGCTGGATCCCTGCTTGTGCCTCAACCTGTAAGTGCTTGTTAATTTGATAAGTAATCGCCACTCGTTGCAGCGAATCAAATAAACCCACGATATAACGCACGTAGAGCTTTGCTCCTAAACGCTTGCCCAACGCCAATTCACTTTGATCGAAATTCCCATTTTTGGCTTTCAAACTCACATCGTCTAACCCCAAACTACCGCCTAAACGTTGCGCCAGATTTTCGCCCCCCGCAATGCCTAGCCCGGTAATCGCCTCCATCAACAGCGAGGATTGATCACCACTCAAGCTAGACATGGCTCGCCCTGTTAGCAAATAACTCAAGGTGTCACTTTGTGTTTGCTGTGGTGTAGAAAATAATGTCGACTCAGGCTGTTGCACAGTACCAGCCAATGAAATACCCACCGTGATGTCACCATCAGCCACTTCACGCACCGCCCGAACATCCAACCCCGGATTATTCAACGGACCGTTGAAAATGAGCCGCCCACGTTCAATCGCCAAACGCTGCTCATAAGCCTTATAAACCCCATCCACGACATTGAGCACGCCTTCGGCAATAATGTCCTGACGAGTGCGCAACACCCGCAATTTGCCCGTCAGCCGTGCATCCAAACCAAAACCATTGAATGTAACCTTATCGCCCAGCTCAATCACCACATTGGGTTTAATATTTAACGGCGCATCTTTCACCAAAACGGTCGCTGGCTCACCCGCAGCGGCTGTAGCAGCACTACGCCCCACGATCACCACATCACCCGAACGTGCACTGGCAGTCTGCGGAATTTCCCGCAAACTCACCGTCGCTTCAGGAATCAATACGCTACCACTAATTGCAACCTCGCTAGGGCTGGCTTGAATCCGCAAGTCCGGGGAAACCAATGCTTGTATTTCATGCGTATCCATCAACTTGAGCTGATTGCCCCGCAAGCTCACATCCGCCTGCCACTGCGGCAGATTTGCCAAGGACAACACACCATTAGCCGTCATCGTGCCGCCACCTGCCCGCAACGAACCGTTAAGCGTGGCACGTTCCGTTCCTCTGGCTTGCATGTTCAGGTTAATCGCATCCAACGTCACCCCCGCTTCCGGCAAGTGTAACTGTCCCTCGGTTAAGCGCACCTCGCCATTCACGACCGGCTGTTTGAGTAAACCACTGATCTGCACATCACCCGCCACCTTACCCTGTAAACGGTCAATCTGTGGCGAAAAGCGTTCCAACCACGCAATATCCGGCAAAGCTGCATTCAGGCGAGCATTGACCCGATGATTGCCATCCGTAGGCGACAAGTCGATACGCCCATCAGCACGTAATTGCCCATAATTCACCAAATCCACTTGCGCCTGCACATCCATCTGCCGGTCATTGAGGCTAACATCCGCACGAGTATTGCTGTATTGCACCGTTTCGGTTTTGCCCTTGCTACCGCGCACACTGACGCTACTATCGGGCAAGCGCAAGGCAACACTCGCCACCGGCTTACCACCACGTTGCTCAAAACGGTAATCGGCATTCGCCGTCCCTGCCACACTCACGTTATCGGGCAGCCATTGGCGTAACATCACCAAAGGAATTTGTTGCAACTCCCCCGCAACACTGAACCCTGCCGTGGGCGTCCAAGCCGGTTTACCGCAAGCACGCGCCCCATTGTCACTCAAACAAATCAGCGAGCTACTAAACGCCTGAGCAGACGCTTGCAAATTAATCGGTGCAACCATCCTCCAATCACCTGCTGGTGTATCGCGCAATGCAAGGCTGGGAATCGTGCCTTGCCACTGTGCGTTTTGCCACCCACCGCTGGCAGTTATATCAAGCTTGCCCGACTCATGGGTCACTTGTGCATTCAGCCGATGACTAGCAAGCGTTCCCTCCCCCCTGATGGTCGCCGCTTGAATCAGGGTTTCACCCGTTTTGAAATCCTTAAGCTTACCGTCCACCTCGTAGCGTTCACCCACTTGCTGCGCCTGCACATCCAACGCACCCAAACGGTAATCCTGATAACGCAGTTTACTGCCCATTAAATCCGCTTGAATCTCTGGCGCTTCCAACTTGCCTTTGAAAACACCCTCGCCCTGCAAACTGCCCTCCAACCCTTTCCAAGCTTTGGCAAGGTTCTTAGCATCCACTTTCCAGCGCAAATCAAAGGGCGCGGTGGCTTGCCCGGAAACTTCCACCCGATTGCCCCCCGACTCAATTATCATGTCTTGCGCGGCGAGTTTGGCATCGCCCCACGCGAGTTTCCCCTTGGCATTAAGGTCGTAACCTTCCACCTTGCCGGACAAATTCGCCACATCGAGTTGCAATTGCGAACCATCAAGCAGCCCCTGCAACGTCCCCTCACCCTTGGCATTGCCACGTAAACGCGGGTCAAGCTGTGCTAATTTTGGCGCATCTATTTGCCAGTTGATGTCGAGTTTGTCGCTGGCTGCACCATTTGCCAGCAAGCGGTTATCGCCAATTTTAGCATCCAGCGTTTGCAGATTGATGACCTTGCCATTCCAATCGCCCTTCCCGCTTATGTCCACTGGGTATTCGCCCAATTTACCCTGCAAGCGCGTCACATTCAGGGTCGTTGCCTGCAATTTGCCCTGCGCCAATGTGCCGCCCGAACGCAATTCCACATCGAGCGCGGCAGGCCAGTCTTTAAGAAATGGCGCGGGGTTTAATTGGCTGCCTTCCACCTCGGCTTGCCAAATCAATGCATTCTCCCAATCCACATGCCCCCTGGCACTGAGCGCCCCCGCCGCACCATTAAGCTGCAATTGCGCCACCGTAAGGTCAGCAAATGAACCCTTGCCCTGCAACGTGCCTTGGTAGCGCGGGTAATCCGCATAAGCCCAATCCGCCGTCATATCGAGGGTATACTGCAATAATTCGCCACCCACATCAGCCTTCGCCGTGCCGACGCCCCATGTTGTGCTATCCGCATCCACAGCCGCACGTAATGCCAGCTCATGCGGTTTAGCCAATTGCATCGTGCCATCCAGCACCACATCAACCTTGCCTTGTGCATCGTAAAGCTCAGCTTGCAAGTTATCGAGGTGTAATTTACCGTTATGCGCTTGCGCATCCAACTGCACATCACGCAAGCGCAAGGGGTGTTCGCCTTGCCAAATTTCCAGCGCCTTAATGCGAATTTGTTGGGCATCAAGATTCAACGGCAGTGCAATCGACATTAATTCAAACGGGCTGCTGGCTACCGCCTCCTGACTTTCCGGCAAACGAACCACCACTTTATCGGCAAGCAAGCGATTGACCCGCAAAGTGGGGGGTGACGCCACTTCCACCTGACTATCCACATCAACGTTATCAGCTTCCAAGGTAGCGCTATCGCTTTCCCAGCGGATACGACTGGCGTTGAGACCCGTTGCCAGTGTGCCTTCGACATTTTCCAGCGTTAGTCCAGAAACAAAACGGGGCGCGTTATTGACCAGAAACCGGGTGCCGGTTTGCGAGAGGGCGAGGAAAGCAAAACTCCCCAGTACCAGCAATAACAGCAGGAAAATCACCAGTAAGGGGTTAACCAATAAATGTTTCAGCCATTGATTCACAAGTCAGGCCCCAAACTGAAGTAGAAATGCACATCACCAGGATCATCGGTCGGCGCGGCAATATCGGCACGTATCGGCCCCAAGGGAGATCGGTAACGTACCCCAAAACCTGCCCCCACGTTCATGGTCAAATTCGCGGCATTATCAAACGCATCACCTGCATCCACAAAACCAGCCGCACTCCAACTATCCACAATAGGGCGTTCGTATTCGACGCTAGTGGTCAGCAAGTGCTTGCCACCTAACACATCGCCAGCCGCATTGGTTTCTCCCAAAGACTCGAAATCATAACCACGTACCGAGCTTTGCCCGCCCGCGAAAAAACGTAGCGACTTGGGCATCTCATCCAAATCATTGGTCAGGGTAGTCCCTGCTGCACCTTGCAAAATCAACTTATCGCGGTTGTCGAACGTGTGTAGGTATTTTCCACTCAACTTGCCTTGCAACACACTTTGGTCGCTTAACACGCCTTTGACTGCCCCCTGCACTTCAGCCGCCACTTGCCAACCACGCGTGGGGAATAATAAATCATCGGTTTCGGTCTTTTTGACCCGCGCCCCGCCCAGCGTCAGTTGGGAACGAGTTTCCGCACCACTGGTCACACGCGTGGTTTCGTCGAGGTAATTGATGAATACCGTTTGCTGCCAATCGTGGCGGTTGCGGCGGTTATAATCCAACCCCAGCTTAAGTGCTTCGCTTTCAATGCCGTTGTTATCCGTATGCCGCAAACCACCGGAAAGACTCGCGAATTCGTGTTCTGGTTGCCACAGTGGGACTTTATAAGTGCCCTCCACCGCTTGCTCATTTTGCGCCAAGATGCCCTTGGCATTGAGTTTATGACCTTTGTTGTTAACCCAGTGCGCATCCATGCCGGTTTCAACCCGAAACCCCGTATCCGTGCCGTACCCCGCCCGTCCGCTATAGGTGTACCGTTTCCGGCGTTCAGCGGAAATGTCCACGGGTACACTGCCGTTTTCCGCTTGTTGGTAAGCGCCACTCACCTGCACTTCACTGTAGTAGCCGCTGCCTTCCAAAATACGCTGCTGTTTCAATAGGTTTTCAGCATTATAAGTATCGCCCTCACGCACCCGCAGGTAGCGCTTGAGGTATTTTCCTGTCAATACATCCTGCTCCACCGTGACCTTGCCCACCTGATAGCGCTTACCCGTATCAAAATGCAGGCGCACCTGCGCTTGGCGCGTGTCAGAGTCCACTTGAATTTCTCGCTGCACGTATTTCGCATCGAAAAATCCCAAGCGGTTGGCAGTACTGTTGAGGCTGGCTTTAAAATCTTCGTATTGTTGGTGCACCAACACATCGCCTTTGCGGTAAGGCAATGCGGCGGTTATCTGGCGAAATTCCGGCAAATCTTTGCCCGCTCCCGTCACCTGCACGTCGATGTGCGTAACCCGCACCGGATCGCCGGGTTGTACCGCCACGTGCAACGCCAAACACTTGCCTTGTTGCACCGGGGTAACGTTAAAACGAGCGCTGTAATAGCCCAGCGCTTCCGCGCCTTCGTGTAGTTTTTCTTCGGCAGATTCGATGAAACGTTGTACCCGATCGGTCGGGCTATCGCATTTGAGATTGCGTAAGGAAGGCATAAAAGCCTGTAAATTATCCGCCAGCGCCGTGTCTGCACCCTGCACCGTAACGTTAACAGGGGATTCCGCTTCAACCGCAACTTCTTCTTCCGTTTGTTGGAAAAAAGCGGCATACCCCGGCGCACTTGCTCCTAATAAGCATAAGCCCCAAATGATTGTTTTCATACTGCCGCTTCCTGATCCTTATGTTTTGTTTTCGATATTACTTACTGCTCGAATGCCCATTTTAATAAATCATCCTGCAAGCGCCGTCCGCTACCTTGGGCTTCCCGCCCATTATGCAACAACACGATGACCAGACGCTTACCGCTGCGGGTCAACATGTACCCTGCGATAGCCGTGGCATCCTTCAGCGTCCCGGTTTTCAGGTGGCTGCGCCCGCGCAAGTCATCGTCCTTGAAACGGCTTGCCAATGTGCCGTCTTCACCCAATAGCGGCAACGATGCCATGAATTCCGGCATGTACGGGTCGCGCCATGCCATTTCCAATAACTCGCCCAACTGCCTAGCACTGATGCGTTCGGAACGTGATAAGCCGGAACCGTTTTCCACTACCATACCAGTGTAGTCGATACCGGCTTTTTTGAGCATATCGGCGGTCGCCATCCGGCTTTTATCCAGCGTCGCGGGTGCTCCCAGCACGTTCGCGCCGATGGTGAGGAACACATTGCGCGTCATGACATTATTGCTCCACTTATTGATGAAGCGAATTTGTTCCCCCAAGGTACGGGATTCGTGGGTATGCAATAACACATCGCCTTCCCGCACTGCTCCTGTTTGCAGCGTGCCGTTGAACGTGCCACCTTGCGACTGCCACACATCCCGAAACGCATTAAAGACATGCTCCTCAGGCGTGGACAACACCCGCAACACAAAGTTTTTCCCGCAATCTGCTGAATACGCGCCAGAAACCTTAATCGCCGTGCCAGTTGGCATAAAGTCAGGCTGGTAATGCCCCTTACGGCAACCACCCTTCGTCAAGATCATGCTATTGTCCAATTGCAAACCGGGAATCAGCGGGAACGGCGTGATTCCCACCTTGCCAGTGTCTTGGTCGGCTTCCAATAGAAAACGGTTCGCCTGAAAGTTAAACATGAGCGCCGACGGTGGTGCGTTATAAACACGGGTTGGCTCATTATCGAAAGCCGCCGGGTCGTAATCGGGAATGCTGAAATAGCTGTTATCCACCACCAATTGCCCGCGAAGTTCTTTCAAACCTTTCAGTTGCAAATCGTGCAGCAATTGCCAAAAAGCTTCATCGGTCAGAAACGGGTCGCCGTAACCTTTTAAAATCAAATCACCGTTGAGAATACCGTCCTTCAACTCACCCCGCGTCCAAGCTTCGGTTTTCCAAGTATAGCTAGGGCTAAGTAACTTAAGCGCCGCCCAAGTCGTCAGCAATTTCATCACCGAAGCGGGGTTACGCAGCACCTTATCGTTATGCACCACCATCGGTACATTGGCGTTCAAATCGCGGATGTACACACTCAGGTTTTCAGAGGGAATCTTGGCTTGCTGCATCCACGTCTGAATATCAGTGGGTAAATCCGCTGTTTGTTGATGCCGAATCAGGGTAAGTTCAGCCGGTTGTGGTGCGGGGCGGGCAGGAACAGGCAACGGTGGCTCTTGCGCACCAACCTTGCCTAAGCTCACGCATAGCCCCAGCGTGATGAATAACTTTTTCAACATAATGCATTCGTTGTGGTTTTAAGTGTCTGGTTTAAGGTCGGCTAATTCTAGCACTTCAATGCCCGCAACGGTGTAATGCCAGCGCAAATCAAAATCGTAGAGGCGCATGGCGTATACCCTGTCCACCACTTGCCCGTGCTGGTAAGAAGGGCGCGGGTCTTGACTCAGGATCTGCTCAATCAATACCCGCACATCGGTGTGCCATTGCGCTTGTTTTTGCGTACATTGCTGAGCGGCTTGGGTAGAAAACACCACTGGCTGCGGCGCAAGTGGCGCATCCGGCGCAAAGCCTGCCCGTGCTTGCGGCAGCGCATCCGCATACGGCAGGTACGGTTTAATATCCAGAATCGGCGTGCCATCCAGCAAATCTGCCCCGGCTAGTTCGAGGGTGATGTTACTCCCTGACACCTGAATCCCGCATAACTCCGCTACCGTGAGACCGATAGGGTTGGGGCGGAAGGTGGAACGGGTGGCAAATACGCCCAGTCGTGCATTGCCACCGAGACGGGGTGGGCGCACCGTGGGTTTCCAACCTTGCGCTTGTGTGCCGTGGAATACAAAGATTAGCCAGATGTGGGAAAAACCGTCGAGTCCGCGCACGGTTTCGGGCTGGTTGTACGGGGGCAACAACGTGAGCGTGGAACGGGCGGCTGTGACCAAACCGGGTTGGCGGGGGATGCCGAATTTTTCTTTGTAGGGGGAGGTGATGGTGCCGATGGGGCGCAATGGACTGGCCGCCTGCGGCATCCGCAACTTCGCCCAAACAATCCCCATGTACTCATACGCCACTCGTTGCGCCGCCAACACAGCATCACTATCAGGGAATAAGTCAGCCGGACTAAATCCCGCGTTATCTTGCACCACATAATGCGTGGGTGCAGGCACGACATTCACCCCCGCTAACCTGAATAAACCCACCGCACGCGGCATATGCGACGCTGAGGTGACGAGCAGCACTTTATCATCACCCACCATTTGCCGAATAATCAGTGCTTGGGTTTCGGTATCCGGTGACTCCCCATCCACCCGAATATCCGCCGGATTCACCCCCAGTGACACCGCCAATTCACGCATGGATTCCGCATCCGAACCAGAGCCAAACACGCGCCCGCCGGAAACCAATAATGTCGCCCCCGGCAATTGCCGATACAAACGAATCCCTTCCACCAAGCGCCCCAACGATGCCTCACTCAACCGCGCATGGAGCGGAATTGCCGCATCAGAAAATGTACCGCCACCCAACACAGCGACCCATTTCGCATCCGCCACCACCGCTGTCACGGGTGGATATTCGCGCTCCAACGCTTTCAAAGCAGGCGAAAATCCCCAACCATAGCTCACTGCCAGCAACAATACCGAACCCGCCGTGACCAAAACCTTGCCGGTTTTCTGCCGGTGCGTAAACCACAGCAACACCAAACCGATCAGCAGCAACAACACACACAACGACAGCGGCATCATGGCGTTAGAAAACAATTTTTTGAACAGGAACATTTCCCAACTTCCCTCGCAGTTTTGTCGATACAACACTATACTTTAAAATATTCAAAGCTTAACTTTACATTTGCAAATATGTTTACCGAACGCCATCTTGCTCCCAAGCTCTTGACCGCACTCAACAGCAGCCCGATTGTCTTCATCAGCGGCGCACGTCAAGCCGGAAAAAGCACCTTGGTACAAACGCTGGCGGCAAGCCACTACCCGGCGGATTATGTCACCTTCGACAGTCCCACCGCGATGGCAGCAGCCGTCAGTAACCCCGACTTTTTCCTGCGCCGCGAGCGCCCGCTGATTATTGACGAAGTACAACTGGTTCCCGACATCTTCCGCGCCCTCAAAAAACGCATTGATGACTTGCGCCTCGCCGACAAAGCCAACAGTAACGGACGCTACCTCCTCACGGGGTCAGCCAATATCATGGCACTGCCCAAACTGGCGGATGCACTGGTCGGGCGAATGGCACTGCTACGCCTTTACCCACTATCCGCACTGGAAGTGCACGGACACAGCGGCACATTTCTCAGCAACCTATTCAACAACTGCTTCCTCTATCAAACACTGATCGCTAACATGGAAGCCACCCTCACCACCATCCGCAATGCGACATTCCCAGAGCTCCCCGGCAAAACCGAGGCAGAACGCGAACTGTGGTTTGACAGCTACATCAGCACTCTTTTGCAACGTGACGTGCGCCAAATTGCCGAAGTCGAAAAAATTACCTTGCTACCCAGCCTGTTACGTCTGATGGCAGCACGCGCTGGCAATCTGGTGAATGACAGTGAAATTGCCCGCAGTGTCGGTCTCAATGCCATCACGGGTAAACGCTACCGTACCCTGTTGGAATTCATGTACCTCACCACTGACATTCCGCCTTGGTTTCGCAATATTGAAAAGCGCTTGGTCAAAGCCCCTAAAACCTACTTGCTGGACACCAATTTGCTCTGCCACACGCTCGGCTACCGCCTGCCAGACTTGCCATTGCACAACCCCACCCTATTCGGGCATGTGCTGGAAAACTTTGTCGCCAGCGAACTCATCAAGCAATTGTCCTTCAGCAATACCCGCGCTAACCTGTTTCACTTCCGCACCAGTGACGGCAAAGAAGTCGATTTCGTCTTAGAACAACCCAACGGACAATTAGCGGGCATTGAAGTCAAAGCCGCAGGACAAGTACAAAGCAGCGATTTCAAAGGTTTGCAAGAACTGCAACAACAGGTAGGCGCTGACTTTCTCTGTGGCGTGGTCTTGTACCAAGGCACAGAAACCGTCCCGTTTGGGGAAAAATTGTGGGCAGTACCATTACCCGCCCTCTGGCATTAACTCTGCCCCGGCCCGATGTGCTGCAACTCACGCAAGCCGTCCCCCGCCAGCACAAACGCCTGCCCAAACCCCATCACAAAGCGCCCGGATTGCGGAACCAGCCGAAACATCACGAAATCCCCCAAACCGCGCAGCAAGCCCACCACATTCCCAAAGCGCACTTCCATTGCATCCAATAGCGGTGCATATTCCGCCGCTTCCCGCGCCACTACTTGCGCCGTACAACGGTAAGTGACACGGGTACGTGCAAAAATCTGTCGTGCATCCTGCTCATCCTCAATCAGCAAGATTGAGAGTTGCGGGTGTTGCAGAATTTCTTGCGTATGACTCGATAGCCGACTCACGAAAATATAAAAATGCCCTGCATCATCCCGCACAAATGGCGCATAACTGATCGACGGCTCACCCAACGCATCCAAGGTTGCCAATTGCAGGGTTTTTGCACGCTTCAGTAATTGCCCCAGTGTTTCCTCAGGGTTCTTGCTCATGACTTTTCTCCGCAAATAAGCTCATCATACAACTCATCGGTTCATTTTGCGTGACGAGTGTTTGCGGGAGCATTATTTGTTGCAACTTTTTTCTGTTTCAAACCTCTACATAACCATAACAACACAGCACTTAGGAGTTAGACCATGCTCAAGGCATTCTTTTCATCATTAACAGGGCAAATTATCGGCGCATTGGTGTTTTTAAGCATCATTTCCGCTTGTAGCTTTGACGCCAGAGAACCCGCGCCAAACATGACGTTGGCAAGCACTAGCTGGGTACTGAAAACCCTAGATGGCAAACCTGTCACCACTGACCGATTACCCACGATTCAGTTTGATGACACACGCATGAATGGCTATTCCGGTTGTAACCAGTTTTTCGGTAACTACACCAGCAGCAACGATGGCATTTTCACCACCAGTGCCGTGGGTGCAACCAAAATGGCTTGTCTCGATGACAAAAATGCCTTGGAACAACAATTTTTCACCCAGTTGGACAAGGCAAGCAAGTATGCCGTGACCAGAGAACAACTGCATCTCTTAGACAATGGGCGCAATATCTTGATGGTTTTTAATGCAGAAAAACCCGCCCCCGACAAGACAAAATAAAACTCTTACCGTTTATCATAAAAATAAAATAGGCTGGCATCCGCACACTAGATGACCAGCCCTAGCTTTCCTAGACTGACGCCAACATTTACATAATAACGGTTTCAGTCATGCATAAGATTCTGTCACTACGCACCGTGCTGCACTACGCCACACTACTCTGTGCGCTTACACTCTTACCAGCCAATGCAGGCAGCCTTGATCCGCTTAGCCCCGCTGAAATAGCACGCGCCACCCAGCAAGCCAATGTTGCCGCCCCGCTCCCGACCACCCGCAGTGCCACAATCAATAGCACCACGCCTGTGCTGGAATTGCTGCTGGTCGAGCGTCACCCCAATACCAAAGGTCAAACCGCCCGCCGGGCAGATGTGTACACCTACGACTACAGCAGCAATGAAACCATTATTGACGTGATTGACCTCGACACCAATCGCGTGATTTCCCGCAAACGTGAAAAAAATCTGCAACTGCCGCTGACTACCAACGAGTTGCAACGCGCTTCTGACCTCATTCTTGCCGACGATGAGCAGCGCAGCCTATTGGATGCCGAATTCAAACGCATTACCGGGCAAACCCTGAACAACCCCGCACAGCAATTACAGGTCAAAGCCTTCGTCTTCCACGCTTCCAGCTTGCCTGAACAGCTTAACGCAGCATCCCAACAATGCGGCTTACACCGGTGTGCCCAAGTGCTGCTCTACACAGCGGATTCCGTCGTGTTTGAAGTCAGCCCTATCGTCAATCTCTCCGCAGGTGTCATTACGCAAACCATCGGCTTCTAAGGAACCCAACCATGCAATACCGCACTCCCCTGCTGGCGCTCAGCCTGCTAATCGTATGGCAAAACCCCGTGTTTGCCGCCCCCAGCAACACCTGCACCGGGCAAGCACTCAGCAAAACCTTTGCGTCTGGCGCAAGCTGGAATCTCTGCTGGGAACCCCGTCAAGCCGAAGGCATTGTCTTATCGCAAGTCACTTACAAAGCCCCCAACCACGCCGCACGGCGTGTACTGGGCGAAGCCGCGCTTTCCCAAGTGGAAACCGCGCTGGATGACGGCTCAGTAGCCCCCTTATTCCTGACCACCGAAGCCGGTTTCGGTGGCAATAATCTGCAAACCCTGAATGCCGCCGCCTGCACCAACGGCACATTACACGCCACCAGCGGGCGGAATGTGTTGTGTGACACCACCCGCGACCAGGGCTATTCCTACAAATACACCACCCAACGCCAAGGGCAACTATGGGAACTGAGCAGTCACTCGCAAATCGGCTCGCGCAATTACGCAGTACGCTGGCGCTTTTACGAAAACGGTACGCTTGAACCCAGCCTCGGCTTAAGCGGCGAATTACCCGTCGTTGATGCCAGTGCTGCCCAATACGGCTGGCCCGCCATGCAAAGCGGCAAAATCGCCACCGGTTTCACCGATCACGCCCTCTGGCGCTTAGATTTCGACCTCGACACCACCCCTGGCAATGACGTGGTGGAAGAAATCAGCAGCACCCCCAGTGCAGATCGCTTACGCAAAACCAAAACTATCACCCGACTCAATACCGAAACCGGGCGCAACTTTGACCCCGAAACCAAACGTTTCTGGCGCATCCGCGATGGCATTCTCACCAATGGCAGTGTCGGGCAACTCTCCTACGAACTGATCCCCAACCGTTACGACCACAGCCGCGCCAATAGCAGTAATACCCCTTGGCTGGCGCACGACGTGTTTTTCACCCGCTACAACGCTTGTGAAAAACACGCTGCCAATAACCCCACCAACAATTGCACCGCCAATGTCAGCCAGTTTGTTAACGGTGAAAGCCTCAACCAACAGGACATCGTGGTGTGGTACAAACAAAGTTACCACCACCTCCCACGTAGCGAAGACAGCAATCGCATTGGCACGGTGTGGAGCAGTTTCCAACTGTTACCGCGTGACTGGCACTCAACCAACCCCTTCTGATAGTGAGAACGATAACAATGAAATCATCAGTTTATGCGTATACCGCCACGGCTTTGCTGGCACTCGGCAACTGTTTACCTGAAAGCGCACAAGCAGCCGAATTTTGCGCCGATCAATATTACGTTGAAGCCACCCTGCCCAATCAATCGCGCTGGGATATGTGCTGGGAACACCGTAACCGCGAAGGCATTGTGTTGCACAATATCCATTACACGCCCAAAAACGGCACGCGCCGCATGGTGCTGTATCAGGCAGCAGTGGCACAAATCCACGTTCCCTACGACGACAATGGCGCACGCTACCATGATGTATCCGACTACGGCTTAGGCGGTAACTACATGTCCGCGTTGACGGCACAAGAATGCGTCGGTGGGCAACTGCTCAGCTATTCCGGCAAAAATGTGCTGTGCCAGCAAATCACGCCCCGCGATGATGCTTACAGCGTCGACAACGACCGCTTGCAAGGCGATGCCCTCAGCCTGTTCAGTGTTGCCGCCATCGGGGCGTATAACTACATCCCCCAATGGCGCTTTCTGGATGACGGCGCTATCGAACCCAGTATCGGTGCAACCGGCGCTCTGCAACGTTTTGGTGCTGCCAACATTGCCGAGCACGGCTGGCTCTTGGAAAACAACAAAGTCGGGATTGCGCACTTACACAATTTTTTCTGGAAACTGGACTTTGATCTCGGTGGCACCGGCAATAATGATGTAGTGGAAGAAATCAACTACACCCAAAACGCCGGGAAACTAACCCGCGCCAACACCCCCTTCACCAACGAAGCCGCCCGTTCCGTCAACCCTGCCACATTACGCAGTTGGCGGGTCATGGATGGCAGCCTGAAAAACAGCAAAGGCTTACCACTCTCCTACGAAATCCAGCTCCCCGAATCGGTGCAACGCGACGTTGGTCCTAGCACCGAACCGTTCACCCACCACGATTTCTACGTCACCAAGCAAAAAAGCTGTGAATTATTCGCCTCTCACAATCCTACCACCAACGGCTGCGCGGAAAATCTAAGCGCATTTGTGAATGGCGAAAGCCTCAGCGGGCAAGACATTGTGGTATGGCCTTCCACCACCTTCTACCACATGCCCCGTGCTGAAGACGCACCGCGTATGGATGCACACTGGAGTCACATCCGCGTCATCCCGCGTGACTGGCATGATAAAAACCCTCTGAGCACTAGCGCCGAAACCACGGCTGATACCACACCGCCACCGCCTGCGAATGGCACGGTATCGAATAATGCCAATGGTATCAGCGTCAACGGCAACCTCAACGACTGGGCAAGCCTGACCTCGTTTGGTAGAGATCCCGATGACGTAAGCGGTATCAGCAACAAACTCAACTGGCTGGAAGCCTGGTTAGCCAACGATGCGGAGCGCGTCTACCTTGCCTACCAAACCAAAGATAACATCGACACCAGCGGTTTCTGGGGTTATCAGGCGTATTTGGATACCGACGCCAGCACCACCAGCGGCTACCGTACCGGTGCACTGGGCGCAGACTATTTGCTGGAGGGCGCAAACCTGTGGCGTTATACCGGGAATGGCACAAGCTGGAGTTGGGCATACCAAGGGCGCATGGCATTTCAAACCAGTGGCAATACGGCAGAGTTCAGCTTCCCCCGTAGCTGGTTAGCCAATAGCAGTGAATTACGGCTACTGTTCTGGGGGAACAATGCTGCATTTGGTGGGGATGCAAAAGACGTTTACCCCGATGGCGCATTCAATACCGCCAGCACCACGCGCTATTTCACCTATAAAATGTACACACCCACCGGCACAGGTACAGCAACCAGTATTAGCAACCCTGCCGCCAATCTCAGCATCAATGGCAACCTGAGTGACTGGAACGGTCTGACCTCTTTCGGGATCGACCCGATAGACGTAGCCGGTACGAATAATCCACTCGACTGGCAAGAAGGCTGGATGGCGCACGACAGCAGCAACGCCTACCTTGCTTACCGCACCCTCAATGCAGTGGATACCAGCAAGTTATGGGCATACCAAGTCTATTTCGACACGGATAGCAATAGCACCACCGGCTACAACAACGGTGCAGTAGGAGCCGAATACATGCTGGAAGGGCGCACGCTCTGGCGCTACAGCGGTGATGGTGACAGTTGGAGCTGGACACCACAAGGCAACACCACCAACGCCTTCAGCGGACAAACGGCGGAATTCAGTTTCCCGCGTAGCTGGCTGGGCAACACCACCAACTTACGCCTGATGTTCCGGGGCAACAATGCTGTCTTTGGTGGCACGACTGAAGACGTTTATCCGAATGCTTCGGCAAACCCACGCTATTTCGCGTATCGTTTCCAGTAATACTTCGGACAATTTGAGCACACAACCATGCTAACAAAACTGCTCACCCTGACACTCAGCCTACTCTTGGCAGGCTGTCAGGACAGCACCGCGCATACTGCTTGGCAACTCAAACAAGCCAGCAGCAAAGCGCTGTACCAAGCCACCCTGACCTGTGCCGCGCCCCCCAGCGTTGGCACATTTCAGGAATGCCGCTTGCAGGTGGACAGCCCGCAAGCCCTGCCCGCCGATCTCATCATTGCCGTGGATGGTGGAATGCCTTCCCACGGGCATGGCTTACCCACCGCCCCGCAAGCCGTGCCAACGGGCAAACCCGGTGAATTCCGCATCGACGGCTTGAAATACAGTATGCCGGGGGAATGGGTATTGGGTTTCTGGCTGCATTCGGACAGCACACCCGCTGCACAAGACAAAATCGTGTTTTGGTTCACGCTATGAAATATCTCACCTACCTACTGCTGCTGGTAGCCCTGTTAGGCATGAGTGGCACACACGACACCCAGCAACGCTGGACAGCAGCAGAACGTGCAACACTGCACTCACTAACACTGGCAACGCTGCCACCGGCACGCGACCTCAGCAACCGCTTTGCGCAAAACCCACACGCACTGGCACTTGGACGGGAATTATTCTTCGAGCAACGTTTGAGCCGCAATGGCACTGTCGCCTGCGCCACCTGCCATCAACCGGATAAAACCTTCAGCGATAGCAAACCGGTAGCCGTCGCCTTAGCAACCGGCACACGCAACACCCCCTCGCTGCTCGGTGTTGCCCACCAAGACTGGTTTTTCTGGGACGGGCGCAAAGACAGCCTCTGGTCGCAAGCCTTAGAACCGCTGGAAAACCCCGCCGAACACGGCTTGACCCGCACCGAATTAGTGCATTTTCTACTCACCGACGCGCACTACCAGCCCCAATACCAAGCCTTACTAGGAAATATTGCAATAGCGGATACGCTGCAACAGCCGCGTACAGCCGCCTCACCCCAAGGTAATTTGGCACAATTACAAACATGGAAACAGATGCCACCAGCCCGGCGGGAACAGATTGACACCGTATTCGCTGCCACGGGCAAATTCCTCGCCGCTTATGTCAGCAGCCTCAACCTTGCCCCGAATAAGCTGGACACCCTCACCCAGCAACCCGCCGCACTCACCTCTAGCGAAAGTGCCGGAGCGAAACTGTTTATCGGCAAAGCGCAATGCATCCTCTGCCATTCCGGTCCCTTGCTCAGCAATCAATCCTTCCAAAATATCGGCACGGGTATTCCCGGCAAGGACAGCGGACGCGCTGCCGTGTTGGATACGCTGCGCACGGATCGCTTCAATTGCCAAGGCAAACACAGCGACGCACCAGCGGAAACCTGTACCGAATTGCAATTCCTGACCCGCAACCGCCATGCCGTCAGTGGCGCGTTTAAAGTACCGAGCTTGCGCAATGTGGCACAGACCGCGCCTTATTTTCATGACGGGCGCTTTGCCAGCATAGAACAGGTTGTCGATTACTACACGCAAGCCGCACAACCCAACACGAAAGACCGTAACGACCTCCCCCTCATTCAGCTCGACGCTACCGAAAGACAACAACTGGTCGCATTTCTTAAGGTGTTATAGCCAATAGCCATACACTAAAACGCCCGCTTATGCGGGCGTTTTGGTGTCAGCACAGCAGCATACATGTTAACTTTCAGCCATCAAGGCTTCATACTTTAACTGTAACTGCTCTTTGGATTCCTTGTGATCAGGGTCAAGCGGAATGCAATCCACCGGACACACCGACACACATTGCGGCTCATCGTAATGCCCGACACATTCGGTGCAACGTTTGGGGTCAATCACATAAATTTCATCACCGGCGGAAATAGCGTTATTCGGGCACTCTGGCTCGCAAACATCGCAGTTAATGCATTCGTCAGTAATCATCAATGCCATAAAATTTTTCCTCTCGAATAGCTGTGTGGGGCGATTCTATCAACCTGCCCTGAAAGATAACATTAACTTCCGTCAAAATAACAATACTCAGACTTTTTCTAGTTCAACCCACGCTCACTGCGAATTTGTACTATCTTGTGCTTCAGTTCCGCCAGCACATGCGGTGCCACAAAGCGTGACACATCGCCATTCAAAATCGCCACTTCCTTCACCAAGGTCGACGAAATGAAAGAGAAACTTTCACCCGGCATTAAAAACACCGACTCCACGTCCGGCGCAAGGCTGCGGTTCATGCTGGCTAACTGGAATTCAAACTCGAAATCGGAAACCGCTCGCATCCCCCGGATCAAAACCCGTGCATTCTGTTCACGCGCAAAATCGACCAGCAATCCCTCAAAACCTTTCACTGTTACCTGCGTATCCAAGTGTTGCTCCACCAATTCGTGCTGAATCATGGCAACGCGCTCTTCTAGGGAAAATAACGGTTTCTTTTTCGGGTTGGACGCCACCCCTACCACCACACGCGCACACAATTTGCTGGCACGCTTGATCAAATCAAGATGCCCTTTGGTGATCGGATCAAACGTCCCCGGATAGACAGCGGTAATTTCCATAAATACAGGCCACCTTAAGTTAATCATAACAGGCTTAGGGATAACCCTAGTTAACGTCCTTGTAACACTTTATGGTGCGACGCACAATAGGTTTCTTACCAGACTGCACCTTTCATGCGCCACGCTGGGGCATGAGCTGCACCAACAAGAACAAAATACTCGCGGATACCACAATACTAGGGCCAGTTGGAGTATCCAATTGCAAGGAAAGCCCCATGCCTGCCAGTAATGCACACACCCCAACCACCACCGCGAACAGTGCCATTTGTTCCGGGGTACGCGCCAAACGCCGTGCCGTTGCCGCCGGAATAATCAGCAAAGCCGTCAACAGCAACACACCCACGACTTTCATCGCCACCGCCACCATTAATGCAATCAACAGCATGTAAGCCGCACTGATCTGCCAAACCTTCACGCCCTCCACTTGCGCCAACTCTGCATGAACACTCAAGGACAACAACGGTCGCCAAATCCACGCCATGACTCCAATGACCACTAACGCCAAACTCCAAGTCAACACAATATCCGAGTGTGTTACTGCGAGAATATCACCAAACAGATATGCCATGAGATCAATCCTGACATTTGGTAGGAATGTCAACGCCACCGTACCCAACGCCAAAGCACTGTGACCAATAATACTCAGCAAGGTATCACTGCCTAAGGCGGGATTATGTTGCACATACAACATCAGCAACGCCACGACCACACACACCACAATCACCCACAGATTCAGGCTCATGCCCGTCACTAAGCCCAACGCCACACCCAACAGCGCCGAATGCGACAGCGTATCGCCAAAATACGCCATGCGCCGCCACAACAGGAACACGCCCAGCAAACCGCTCATCAACACCACCGCCAAGCCCGCGAGCAACGCCCGTGTGATAAAATCATCCATGTTTATGTTCCTGCTGAGCGGCTGGCAACGGCACAATGCACCCGTGCATATCATGCTGATGGTCATGATGGTGGGTATAAACCGCCAAGCCCGCCGGGCGCAAATCCCCAAACAGACGCAAATATTCTGGGTGGCGCGAGACCGCTTCTGGCTGCCCCGAACAGCAAATATGTTGATTCAAGCACAACACCTGATCGGTTGCCGCCATCACCAGATGCAAATCGTGCGACACCATCAGCACCCCGTAACCGTGTAACAGTTTCAAGCGGTTGATAAGCTGGTACAACTCACTCAAGCCCGTGACATCGACCCCTTGCCCCGGCTCATCCAATACCAGCAATTGCGGTTTATTCAGCAATGCCCGCGCCAGCAACACGCGCTGCAATTCCCCGCCGGAAAGCGACTGCACCGCTTGCGGCAGCAAATCCTCAACCCCAACCTCCATCGCACTTTCACGCACCGCAGCGGCATTATGCCGGGGCAAATTCAAACCAATAAAACGCGCCACTGTCAACGGTAACAAACGATCAAGGTGGAATTTTTGCGGCACATAGCCCACGCGCAAACCCGGCATCCGCCACACCGTGCCACGCTCAGGCGCTTGCAAACCCAGTAAGATTTTCAGCACGGTGGATTTACCCGCACCATTGGGACCAATCAAGGTCAATACACTTTCTGGGTACACTTCGAGGCTAACATCGTGCAAAATCACCCGTTGCCCGACGTTCAAGCCGATGTGCGATAACTTTGCTAATACAGTTTGTGTGGTGGACATGCCTGCCAACATAATTTAAAGAGTGAAAAAATGTTGCGTATTCTAACGATTTTACTGCTGTTATGTTTACCCGTTTTGCAGTCATGCCAAGTGGAACCACCCGCTAAACCCGTGATTGTCAGCACCATCAAACCCATTCACGCGCTGGTATACGCGATTGCTGGCGGCGAAAATAGCCCGCTGGACATCCGTCAACTGTTGCCGGATGGCGCATCCCCGCACCATTACGCCCTCAAACCGTCGGACATGCGCACGCTGGAAACGGCTCGCGTGGTATTCCGCATCGGCAGTGGGCTGGAAACATTTCTCGACAAGCCGTTAGCGACCGCCATCCCCAGCAGAGCGGTGATTACCCTTGCGGACACAACGGGCATTCAAGCACTTGGCTCGCGCCATCAACACGGCGATGACCACGCGGGACACGCCGCAGGCAGCGCCGATCTGCACTTATGGTTAAACCCGGTGAATGCGATTGCCATGAGTCGGGAAATTGCCCGCGCCCTGAGTGATGTGGATAGCGCCCATCAAGCCGATTACTTTGCCAATGCCCAACAACTGATTGCCAAAATTGAAGCCACCGATGTCCGCATTCGTCAACAACTGGCTCCGTTAAGTCAGCAACCCTACTTGAGCTTTCACGATGCCTGGCAACACTTCGACACCCATTACGGCTTGAATTTTGCGGGCGCAGTAACACTGGATGTTTCGCGCTTGCCGGGCGCACGCCATGTACAGGATATTCGCAAGATTATTGAGGAAAAACGGGCAGTTTGCTTGTTTCAAGAACCGCAGTTCCCACCTGCTATGGTCAAAACCTTGGTGGAAGGCAGCAACATTCGCATCGGCGAACTCGACCCCTTAGGAATGGCATTAACGCTGGATAAAGACAGTTACCCGACGTTACTGCAAGCCGCAGCGGATAGTTTTCAGGAATGCCTCGGCGGGAAAATGACTCAGTAAATCCCAAAATCCATCAAGTGGTTAGATTCACGGCGACTTTCGCGCAGTGCACCGCCAATGTATTCGTAACGCAGTGCCGTATGATGCCCATACGTTTGCTGTTGGTAAACGCTGACACGGAAGGCACAACCACCACGTAACATCACAATATTCGCGTCATTCATCTTGAGTTGCGCATTAGCTCCACGCACGGTGTGTACTATGTCATCCGCAAACACGATGTCGCCGCGTTTGAGAATACGTGACTCGCCGCCGCTATTACGTGCCGTCACCTTACCGCGCTTCGACAACACAACACCGGCTTCGTGGTGTTCTGTGGTGCTATTGGGTGCTGGCATAAACTACTCCGTCTGATGTTAGTTGAATGGATTCACGGCTGTTGTATCCATTAATAATAGCCCAGCCTGCGTGCCAAACAGGTTTTTTCCAGCGTAAAAAAGCTGAAGTGCAAAAAAAATCCGCCAGACGGTAGTGGCGGATTTCCTGATGAAATTAATCAGTCTCTGCTGAGACAAATAATATAGCAACTAGGGCAACACCTGTTCCCCACGCAATAAATCATCCAAGGTTTCACGCTGGCGCACGACGTGTACCGTATCACCGTCCACCATCACTTCCACCGCACGCGGACGGGTATTGTAATTGGACGACATGGTAAAACCATATGCACCCGACGAACGCACTGCCAGAAAATCACCCGGCTGGATATTGAGGTCACGTTCCTTGCCCAAAAAATCACTAGTTTCGCACACTGGTCCCACAATATCGTAAGTCGCGGTTTCGCCTTCTAAGCGCGGCACGACCGGGATAATTTCCTGCCAAGCGCTGTATAAGGCGGGACGAATCAGGTCGTTCATCGCCGCATCCACCACCGCAAAATTTTTGTATTCCGACATTTTAAGGAATTCGACTTCTGTCACCAAAATCCCTGCATTCGCGGCAATCGCCCGACCGGGTTCGACGAAAATTTCGTACTGACGCAAGCGTTCGTCGGTGAACAATTGCGCCATGTAGTCAGCGGGCGAAGGCGCTGCTTGCCCTTCTTGATAACACACCCCCAAACCGCCGCCAATATCCAGATGGTGAATCTTAATGCCTTGAGCTTGCAAGCGTTCTGCCAATGCCAGCAAGCGTTGCAGCGCATCCATGAACGGCGTGAGCGTCAGCAATTGCGAACCGATGTGGCAGTCGATGCCGACTACGTTCAGGTGCGGCATTGCGGCTGCTTTCACATACACCGCTTCGGCGCGACCAATTTCAATGCCGAACTTGTTTTCTTTCAAGCCAGTGGAAATATAGGGGTGGGTTTGCGCATCCACATCGGGGTTCACCCGCAAGGAGATGGATGCCACTTTGCCCATTTCACCCGCCACCGCGTTAATACGGTCGAGTTCAGCTTCGGATTCGATATTGAAGCAACGGATGCCAACTTCCAGCGCACGGCGAATTTCAGCGGCTTTTTTGCCAAGACCGGAAAACACCACTTTGCTGGGGTCGCCGCCTGCGCGTAATACTCGCTCCAATTCGCCGCCGGATACAATGTCGAACCCTGAACCTAAGCGGGCAAACAGGTTAAGGATAGCGAGGTTGGAATTGGCTTTGACCGCGTAGCACACGAGGTGTGGCTGTGCGCCGAACGCATCGTTGAAGGCGTGCCAATGGCGTTCCAGCGTAGCGCGGGAATAGACGTAGCACGGTGTGCTATGAGCGCGGGCAATGTCAGCGACGGCAACGTTCTCGACGTGAAGTTGCCCGTGGCGGTATTCAAAATGATCCATGATTTATTTAGCCTGTTCCTGTTTTGGTTGTGCCTTATCCGGCAAGGTTAACGGGCCTTTGTTACCACAGCCTGCCAGCAAAGCCAGTACGATAGCGAATCCTAGGTATTTTTGCATGCTTTAAACCTCATCGACAAATCCACCGCCCGCACATGCTTGGTAATCCCGCCAATCGACACGAAATCCACCCCCGTTTCCGCAATCGCCACCAGCGTTTCCGGGCTAACCCCACCGGATGCTTCCAACGGAATCTTGCCCGCCGTCACCCGCACCGCTTCGCGCATATCCGCAAGGCTGTATTCGTCGAGCATAATAATGTCAGCGTTTGCCGCCGTCGCCTCCGCCAATTCCTGCAAGCTCTCGGTTTCCACTTCCACCAGAATACCGGGGTGTAATGCCCGCGCTTGCTGAATAGCCGCTGTGATCGACCCTGCCGCCATAATGTGGTTTTCCTTAATCAACACGCGATCATACAAACCCATACGATGATTCGTACCACCGCCACACAACACCGCGTATTTCTGCGCGGTACGTAAACCCGGCAAGGTTTTGCGCGTATCCAAAATCCGGCAAGCCGTATGCGCCACCAAATCCACATACCGCCGCGTGGCTGTTGCCGTCGCCGACAAGGTTTGCAGGAAATTCAACGCCGCCCGTTCACCGCTCAAAATCGAACGTGCGCTGCCCCGCAGCGTACACAGCAGCGCATTCGCCGCCACCCGATCACCATCCCGAAACTGCCATTCAATCCGCACCGTCGGATCAAGCTGGTGAAACACCTCATCAAACCACGCCACGCCACACAACACCGCGTCTTCGCGGGAAATCACCGTCGCACTGGCTTGCTTTTCCGCCGGAATCAACCCGGCGGTCACATCACCCGTGCCAATGTCTTCGGCTAACGCCCGCGCCACCGTTTCATGTAAATCATTTGGTAAATTCACCCTCACCCCCTAACCCCCTCTCCCAAAGGTAGAGGGGGAACAAGATAACATCCCTCTTAGCCCCTCTCCCTCAGGGAGAGGGGTTGGGGTGAGGGTCTTCATAAATAAAAATGGGAGGCGTAACGCCTCCCATCAAGTGCCCCTGACTACTCAGTCAGATCCGATTAGATACGGGTAATTCCCATCATCTTCAAAATGGACTTTTCGTAGAACGGTTCGGAACTGCCTTTCTTCATCTTGCGGATGAAGTATTTCTCGAAGGCAATCTTCGCCATGTGTACCCACTTGCCTTTCTTGAACCACGCCACATTACGCGGTGGAATCTGTGGCAGTGCGACAAAAGCAGCACCCGTGTCACCCATATCTGCCAAACAAATGGCATTCCAAGTACCCGTGGTGTGCGGCTCTTTACCGTTCAACTCGTCTGCAATGTTATGTACCAGAGAAGTGACCATGGATTCAATCATATAACCGGTCTTCGGTGCACCTGTGGGGACAGGCGTAGCTTCTACCGGTGGAATGGCGATACAAACACCAGCGGAGTAAATGTTTTTGTATTTCGGGCTGCGGTGCAATTCATCCACAATCACGAAACCACGCGGGTTACACAGACCTTCCACGGCTGCGACCGCATCCACTCCCTTGAACGCTGGTAACATCATCGCCATGTCAAAGTCGAGGACGTGTTCTTTTTCGACTTCGCCTTTAGGCGTCATCTCTGTCACGTACATTTTGCCTGCCTCGACCTTGGTAGTTTTGGCATTGATAATCCACTGCATGTGGTGGTTACGCAATTCGGATTCGAGCATCCCTTTGGAGTCACCCACACCACCCAAGCCTAAATGACCAATGTACGGCTCAGAGGAAACGTAAGTCATTTTGAATTTGTGACGCACACCGCGCTTGCGTAAATCCGCATCTACAATGAAGGCAAATTCATACGCCGGACCAAAGCAGCTTGCAAACGGCATTGCACCCACAATGATGTGACCGGAACCTTTTGCCAACAACTTTTGGTAATCGGCATACGTGCCTTCCGCGTGAGTCACGTCACAGACCGAATGCGTGTGACCACCGTGCGGACCTGCTCCCTCGACTTCTTGGAAAAACAACTTAGGACCAGTCGCGATCACCAGATAGTCATACTTTACGGTTTGCCCGTTATCCAAATGCAAGGTGCTGCCTTCGGCGTCAATCTTTTCACAACGGCTGCAAATGAATTTAATGTCTTTCTTGGCAAGATACTTTTCGATGGGGAAAGTAATGTCTGAACGGGTACGCCAACCGACGGCAACCCACGGATTCGACGGCACAAATTGAAAATAATCACGTTCATTGACGACCGTGACTTCGTGCCCTTTGCCGAGCATTTCTTTCATCTCATAGGCGGCGGGCATTCCACCGGTACCGGCACCGAGAATTACAATATGAGCCATTAACGCGAACTCCTAACTAGTGAATAGAGGGATTAATTTAATTATTAGGTTTAGTACTTGCCAGCATTTCCCAAAGCAACTTGAATAACACCACAAAACGTGTGCTAGGTCAATCTTGCCCTTACTTATCAATAAATTAGATTATGCTAATATACTATAAAAAAGATATACTTCAGCCCTCATCAAACGCCATAATTCGCCCATGAATGCAATCACACGGTATCTGGTCGGCGGCGCGGTACGCGACCAACTATTGGGTTTACCCATCAAAGACCGCGACTGGGTAGTGACGGGGGTAACGCCTACGGACATGTTGCAGCAGGGTTTTAAACCCGTGGGCAGCGACTTTCCGGTTTTTTTGCACCCGCACACTAGCGAGGAATACGCGCTTGCCCGCACCGAACGCAAAACGGCAAAGGGTTATCACGGCTTCCAGTTCCATGCAGCCAGCGATGTCACCTTGGAACAAGATTTGGCGCGACGCGACCTGACCATTAATGCAATGGCGCAAGATGCCAACGGCAAGCTGATTGACCCTTACGGTGGGCAAGTGGATTTGCAGCAACGCTTATTACGCCACGTTTCAGCCGCCTTTAGCGAAGACCCGGTGCGGATTTTGCGGGTAGCGCGATTTGCGGCACGTTTTGCGCCCCTAGGTTTCCAGGTTGCCAGCGAAACCCAACGCCTGATGCAAGACATGGTGGCGGCGGGTGAGGTGGATGCTTTAGTGCCGGAACGTGTTTGGCAAGAAACCGTGCGAGCCTTATCCGAACCAGCCCCGGAACGTTTTTTCGAGGTATTGCGCGGCTGTGGTGCGTTAGCCGTATTATTCCCCGAACTGGAGCGCCTGTTTGGTGTGCCACAACCGGCTAACTATCACCCGGAAATTGATTGCGGCATCCACACCCTCATGGTGTTACAACAAGCGGTGCAACTGAGCCATGACCCCGAAGTGCGTTTTGCCGCCCTCACCCACGATTTAGGTAAAGGACTGACACCGGCAGATATACTGCCCAGCCATCACGGTCATGAACGTATCAGTCGTGAATTGACGACACAGTTGTGTGAACGCTTAAAAATTCCCAACCGATTTCGCGAATTGGCGGAACACGTCGCCGAACAACACGGTCGAATCCATAAGGCACTGGAATTGCAAGCCAAAACCGTGTTGAACGTGCTGGAAGTCACCGATGCGTTCCGCAAGCCCGAACGTTTCGAGCAATTATTGCTGGCGTGTGAAGCGGATTCCAAAGGGCGCACGGGCTTTGAAAACCGCCCTTACCCGCAAGCCGCGTACTTTCGGGAAGCATTGCGGGCGTGTCAGCAAGTCGACGTGCAGACGGTTATCCAAGCGGGTTTCCAAGGGGTGCAAATCAAAGACGAATTGCACCGGCGGCGCATCGCGGTTATCAAGCAAATCCGCAGGGTGAACGCATATAAATTTTAAACTCTTATTAATCAATGAGATATAATTAATGCGCCCATGTCTTAAAAGTAATCAATCTATTGATTTTAAAGTGATTTAAGAAGTCAAATGCGGTCGCCCTGAGCAAATCCGCAAGGAATCTTGATATTCGCCCGCAGTAGCCGCATATTGGGAATACAGTATGATTATGAAAAGTGTTGAGGAATTGTCATGATGGAAGAAAAAACCGCTTCGTTCGGCATTGGTCAGGTGATTCATCACCGCCTGTTTAACTACCGTGGTGTTATTTTCGACGTTGATCCTGACTTCAAAGGCACCGAAGAATGGTTTCAGAAAAACGTGGAAGCCGGTAGCCCGACCAAGGAAGAGCCGTGGTATCACGTCCTGATTGATCAAGATGGGCGCGTGGCTTATGTTGCCGAACGCAATCTGGAAGCCGAGGAAAGCGTCGAGCCTGTTGAACATCCGTTACTGGAAAACTTTTTCACCGGCTTTGCTGGCGACCATTATCAGGCACGGCAGACGCTTAACTAATGGAATGGGATTGGTTAAACCATTCCAGTTACTTAGCGGCTTTTCTGGTCGGGTTGTTGGGCGGTGTCCATTGCCTTGGCATGTGTGGTGGCATCGTTAGCGCCTTGACGTTTAGTTTACCCGCTGCACAACGCAATCACCCTGCCACCCTATTTCCCATCTTGCTGGCGTATAACACCGGGCGTATCGGTGGGTATACGCTCGCGGGGGCATTGGCAGGTGGCTTAGGGGCAGCGTTCCTATCATTAAGCGGGTTAGACAGTGTACGGCAGGGTCTGCAAATATTCGCGGCTGTATTTACTATCGCACTGGGGTTGTATCTAGCGGGTATCTGGGCAGGGGTGGCGCAAGTGGAGAACGCGGGGCGCACCTTATGGCGGCGTATTGAACCGTTGGGGCGGCGTTTCATGCCAGTGAATTCCCCCGCGAAAGCGTTACCACTGGGATTTGTGTGGGGCTGGTTGCCGTGCGGTTTGGTGTATAGCGTGCTGATTTGGACGTTATCGGCGGGCAGTGTCGCCGATGGTGCTTTGCTGATGCTCGCGTTTGGGTTGGGAACCTTGCCGAATCTATTGCTGATGGGCGCGGCGGCTGCAAAGCTTGCAACCTTTACCCGCAACCAAACCGTCAAACGGGTAGCTGGTTTGCTGGTAGTCGGGCTAGGATTACTGTTACTGTGGCAAGCCTTTTAAACCAGCCAATCCGCCAGCCATAAACGCAAACGCAAGCCCCACCCTGAAGTTAGCCCAACTTCACGAAAACGAATCACGCCTTCTTCATCGAGTACGTAACTGGTGGGTACGCCTTTGATGCCGTATTGCCCTGACAATGAGCCATCTTCATCCACAATCGTGACCCACTCAGTAATGGCTTTACGCTCCATGTAGCGCTGTACCTCTTCTGTACCACCGGATTGAAACGCCACCGTAATCACTTTCCAGTCTTTAGCAATCCCGCTGATGCTGCTTTGCTCCAACTCGCACATCGGACACCAGCTCGCCCAGAAGTGCAGCATCACGGGTTGACCTCGGTAATCGTCAAGGTGGATAACCTCACCACTTAGCGCAGTACGTTCAAAATCAGGGGCTTCGCCCTCCAGCATTCCGCGTTGTTGCCAAGTGCGTACTCCCACAATAATCACCACAATTACTAACGCTTCCAGCAGCCAACGTAGCCAGCGGCGTTTTTTAGGTGACGTTCCATCATTTTTCACATCGTGTGTATTCATCATAATAAGCTGCTGCCCTATCCTATCCAATGGAGAAGGATCATAGCACAAGCATTCTCGGCGAGAGAAAAGCCCTAGCCTGCACCAGCGGTCACGCCAACCGGAGAGGACAATCCCGCTAGTCAGGATTTGATTGTCATTCACGTGAAATGCATGGAGTATTCGCTGGTAACACTACGCAGTTACCTGACGCTGGGCTGACTGCCAGCCATTAATAATCACCAATCAATAACAATTACAACATTCGAGGATTCCTCAATGAAGCATTCCCGCTTACCACCAGCATCTACAGCACCCACCACCCGACTGACTACCTTGGCTCTATGTGTCCGTCTGGCACTGGGGATGACTGCTACCGGCATTGCCTTTAGCCCTGCTGCCTTTGCGGAAGGCACCAAGCAATATGCTCCGACTATCAATGATTACGCCGCCTTGGGAGTAATGGAAACGGGTTCTGCCAATGCCTCCACCTACCCCTTTGCCGGTTATGACCAACCCGCAGAAAACCGCCTATACATACACATTGCCGACCCCGCCAATGAAGTTGTCTACATCGGGCTTGGCAACATGACCGGCAATGCAGGCGATACCAAAACAGCCAATTACTACTGGCGCATCAAAGCACCGGATGGAACTGTTGTTCATGGCTCAATCATGGCGGGTGGTGCTTCATCCAACATCAGTAGCCACGCCCAAGCTGTGGCTGGTCCCAATGTGTTGGATGCATCCGGCTACTCAACCGCAGGCGGCTGGACATTTGACCCAGCAGCAGCAGGCAAAGGTGCCGGAGATTATTACATCGAGTTCGACATCAACAATAATGCCAGCAGCGTTGGAACTTTCCCTGATACATACAATGGTTTGAATTATGGCAATGTCAGTAATTTAAACATCAACTGGTTTGACATAACCGTCGCCACCAAAGGCGCATCCCCCAAAGCCATTGATGGGCGTTTGTGGTCAAAAAACTGGGGGGTGCGAGCCAATAACCCTGCCGTATTCCCCTCTGCCCCATTTGGCACACCGTTCAACGGTAGCATGTTTGCTTACGACGATAACAATTTTGTTACTAAAATTGACTTCAACGGCGCTGGCTTACGCCCCTTGCAAGGGCAATTCTCATTCAACAATACAGGAACAGGCACGACCGGCATCAAAGCGACAGACCGGAAGTCTGTTAAAGGTGCCAATGCCACCACGCCGCTGCATAAAATCTTCCTTAATCAGCCCGACCCGAACGTTTACCCACTTGGATCAGAAGGTCGGTTACAGAATCTGCCACTGCAAATTACCGCCCCCAACAATTACAATATTCCAGTCGAGGTCACCCAACCTGGGCAGATAGAAATCGTACTGGACTTCGGCAACGATGGTGGTTTTACTGCGGGGATCGACCGCCGCCTGTTTGCCAATGTGGTAGCAGGTATCAACCAAGTGACTTGGGATGGCAAAAATGGGGCAGGGGCTACTATCGCGGTCTCCCAGTTCCCCATCAAGACCATGATTGCCTATACTCAGGGGGAAACGCATTTCACCGCCTACGATGTGGAAGGGCTGGACAACGGTTTCAAGGTGTACACCCAGACCAATGCAAGCACTACCGGTCTCAACCTGCAATTCTGGGATGACAGCAATATCACGGATGAACCCGGCGGCACTAACCCAGTGGTCAGAACCAACGTTGATACTGGCGCCACCACCCGTCAAACGTGGAGCAACATTAGCTACGGTGACCTGAACACCATCAACACTTGGTGGTTTGCTTACCGCGATTACCAAACCACCATACTAAGGGGATACAATACCGCACCTGTTGCCACCCACGACACGGGCAACACGGATGAAGACACCGTACTCAATGGCACGACCGTCCTGAGCAATGACAGCGACCCGGATGGTGACACCCTGACGGTCAATACCACCCCCGTGGTCGCCCCAGCACACGGCGCACTGGTACTGAGAACCGATGGCACATACACCTATACCCCCAACGCTAACTACAACGGCACGGACAGCTTCACCTACGAAATCAGTGACGGCAACGGCGGTAAAGCCACCGCCGTGGTCACACTGACCATCACCCCAACCAATGCCCCCCCCGTGGCCAGCAACGACACCGCCACCACCGCCGAAGACACCCCCCTCAACGGCAGCAGCTTATTAGCAAACGATACCGATCCGGATGGCGACACCCTGACAATCAACACCAGCCCGATAACCAACCCTACCCACGGTACACTGGCACTGAAAACCGACGGCACATACACCTATACCCCAGCCAAGGACTTCAACGGCACTGACAACTTCGTCTACGAAGTACTGGATGGCAACGGTGGCAAAGCCAACGCCACCGTCACCCTGACGGTCACACCCGTCAACGATGCCCCGCTGATCACCTCCACTAATAACGTCACGTTTGCCGAAAATGACACGGGTACTGCGCTGGATGTAGAGTCTAGCGACGACAGCGATGCCGAAACCAACGGGCTGACTTACAGTTTGCTGCCGATGTTTGATACCAGCCTGTTCAACATCGACCCAGTGAATGGCAAGATCAACTTCAAAGCCCCACCGGATTACGAAGCGCCCAAGGACAGCAACGCCGACAATGCTTACATCCTCATGGTCAAGGTGTGCGACAGCGCCAACCTTTGCACCGAGCAGGTGGTAGTCATCGTTGTCACCAATGTGCAGGAAACCAACCCACCGCGCATTACTAGCACCCTAGTGACAACGCCGGAAAACCAGACCTTCGTCACCTCGGTGGCAGCGACAGACCCAGATGCCAATGACACCCTGACGTTCTCGATCAAGGGTGGCGCGGATGCCAGCCTGTTCACGATTGACCCGGCAACCGGCAATCTGAGCTTCAAAACCGCCCCGGATTTTGAGACCCCATTCGATGCCAACCGCGACAATGTTTACGAAGTGATCGTCAGCGTCTGGGATAACACCGCCCCCGACCACACCGACGAACAGCTATTGAAGGTGACAGTAACGGATGTGCAGGAAAATACCGCCCCGACCATCACCTCGGATGGAGCGGGTAATACTGCCGACATCCGCATTGCTGAAGACCAAGCCAGCGTCACCATCGTGCAAGCCACCGACGCCGAAGGCGACACCCTGACCTACAACATCAGCGGTGGGGACGATGCCGCCCTGTTCCAGATCGCCCCAGCAACCGGCAAGCTCAGTTTCATCACTGCCCCAGACTTTGAGAACCCGGCGGATGCCAACGCTGACAACCAGTACAATGTAATCGTCAGTGTCAAAGATAAGGCGGGGCTGACTGACACCCAGACCCTGACCATCCATGTCACCGATAGGTCAGACATCAAGTTGCAAGTACGCGGTTTCCTACAAGGGCCTTATGCCAGCAAGGATGGGCAGATGAACGACAACCTACGCACACTGGGGCTAATCCCGTCTGCCCAGCCTTACGGCGAGACGGGTACACCGTTTGTCCACAAAGGCACGGAAACGGCCTCCCCCGCCCAACTGGCTCTCACTGGCAACAATGCCCCGGTGGACTGGGTGCTGGTGGAACTGCGTGACCCCACCACGCCTAAAACCCGTGTAGCCGCCATTGCCGGACTGTTGCAGCGGGATGGTGATGTGGTCAATGCCAGCACCGGCAGCCCGTCACTGATCCTGGAAGGTATCTCGACCGGTCAATATTACGTGACCTTGCGCCACCGTAACCACTTAGGGGTCACGACAGCCACACCACTGACCTTATCGTCCACTCCGACTAGGGTGGACTTCACCCAAGCGGCTACCGCCATGCTGGGCAACCATGAGCGGCTGCTGTCCAGCAACGTGGCTCTGCTGTGGGCAGGGGATGCCAACGGCAATGATGGCATCATTGCCAACGGTCCCAGCAACGACACCAACGTGGTGCTAGGCAAAGTGCTGACCCACCCCAGCAACACCCTGACCAACAGCAACTTCCGCCTCGGCGGCTACCACGTCACCGACCTGAACCTCGATGGTGTCAGCCTGTTCTCAGGCCCTGGCAACGACATCAACCTGCTGCTGGGCAATGTATTACTGCACCCCGGTAACGGTTCGGTGGCGGCTAACTATATTCTGCAAGGCACTTTGCCCAAGTAAACCATCAGGAGAATGAGGAATGCATGAACCATCTATCAGTAAAAAATTAACTTGCATCTAAAAACATTTATCATAGTAACATCATAACACTGGGCTATCCCAACAGGAGACAATGAATGAAAACCAATAAATCTTTTCGTCACGCACTGGCACTGAGCAGCGCACTGGCACTCACCACGGCAGTCGGTCATGCCATTGCTGCCGATACCGCCAAAACAGAAAAAGCAAAAGCAGCGGAAGCAACCGCTATCCTTACCTACAAACTGGCATTGGCAGGCGATGGCAAAACCTATCAAGTCATCATGAAACCGTCCGTTACCCCAAAGCCGGACATCAGCTTGACGGGGCAAGTCACCATCAAGGCTCCGCATGACAGTGAATTTAAAGTCACCGGTT
The DNA here is from genome assembly GCA_964398375.1 of uncultured Thiothrix sp. Classification (GTDB taxonomy): domain Bacteria; phylum Pseudomonadota; class Gammaproteobacteria; order Thiotrichales; family Thiotrichaceae; genus Thiothrix. The sequence continues at coordinate 1,761 of CAYNNA010000004.1, read as the reverse complement.
TAACCAGCGCGGTGGAAGGTTCTAACTGGGTAGAAGCCTCGCGTGTGGATGCGCCTAAAGAAGATGCAAAAAGCGACTACATTTCCTTCTCTTTCGTGGGGTTGCAAGGCGCGAGCGCCCGCAACTACAACTGGGAAGCTGGCAAAGAACAAGTCGTATTCAGCTTCCAGAATGAAGGCGGCTGTGTCGATGGCGTTTCCCTAATGGCAAACGATGATGCCTTCAACGCCGCACCCAACTCTGCCAATACAAACCCTGGCAACCAGTTCACCAATTTGGGCTGGGGTGCTGTCAGCGACAACCATTACGCTGGCAATGAAGGCGATGCAATTACCTGTAAAAAATAATACCGCCATTGCATTACGCAATACTCGGTTAATCATTATAAAAATTAGCGAGAGAGTCCAATCATGCATTCTACAGTACTTCGCAAATACCTCGGTTTAAGCGCCTCTGTCCTGTTACTCGCGGGTAACAGTGCCTGGGCGGCGCAAACCTTGGAATACAGTATCCGCTGGGATACCAAAGATGACCGCTACCATGTTTTCATGAAACCTAACGCCACACCGTCGCCTAAAGACATGAGCATGACGGGGCAGTTCACGATTCGCGTTCCCCATGCGACAGGAGCCAGTGCGTTTAAAATTAATGACCCGACCATTACCGTAGCCAACACCGTTTGGTCAAATGACTCACGGGTCGATGCCCCTATCGAAGATCCATCCGTAGACTATTTGTCATTTAGTTTGAACATGATTAAGTCGGACGCTTTCCAGTGGAAAGCGGGCGAAGAAAAAAGGGTATTCAGCTTTGGTAACAGCGGGGGATGTTTAGGGCCGGTTGCCTTAATCGACAATCAGAATGATCCATTCAACAAACCATTATTGAGCGGCAGCAACAATTCAGCAGGCACGAACCCCGGCAACCAATTCACCAACTTAGGCTGGGGTAGCTCCGATGAAAACAACTATCTGGGCAATTACGGTTCGGCTGCGGATTGTCGCGACAGTTTAGACAGTGACAAAGACGGCTTAAAAGACGGCGTGGAAAAAGCCATCGGCACTAACCCATTGAATCCCGATTCCGACGGTGACGGCATCCCTGACGGCATAGAAGCACCCGGCGGTGTTGCCACTGACACCGATGGCGACAAGCTCATCAACGCAATGGATATTGATGATGACAACGATGGTGTACTGACCAAGTTTGAAAACTACAACGGCGGCTCACCAGCCGACGATGATACCGATGGCGATAAAATCCCAGACTATCTGGACGTTGATGACGACAATGACGGGATTCTTTCTAAAAACGAAAACAATGACCCCAATGGTGATGGCAATCCAGCCGATGCCAAAGACACTGACGGTGACGGCAAACCCGATTACCTAGACACAGATAATACCGACGGTCCCACAGCCGACCCGGATGGTGACGGCGTAAGCAACGCAGACGAAACCAAACTCGGCACTGATCCCAAAAACCCAGATACTGACGGTGACGGCATCAAAGACGGCGATGAAGTCAAAACGGGTACTGATCCGAAAAACCCGGATACGGATGGCGATGGCCTCAAAGACGGTGAGGAAATCACCAAAGGCACTGACCCGAAAAACCCGGATACGGACGGCGATGGACTTAAAGATGGTGAGGAAATTACCAAAGGCACTGACCCGAAAAACCCAGACACCGACGGTGACGGTCTTAAAGACGGTGATGAAATCAAAGCAGGCACTAACCCGCTGAACAAAGACAGCGACG
>CAYNNA010000003.1:35114-70399 GCA_964398375.1 uncultured Thiothrix sp. | reverse complement strand
GCTGTTGCCTAACACTGTGTTTGGTTTTTAGGGGAGAAGTCATTACTGTTGAGATCAAACAATGGTTTACCTATTTGCGCCGCCAATACCCCGAAGCCGAAACCCTGTTCCAACACATAAAACGTATGAAACTGCCGGGCGAGATCAAAACGGCTATTATCGCGTAATTTCCCTCCTGCTTAGCCGAGATGAACCGATGACCGATACGGATAAAAATACCCGCCATCAACTGCGCATGGCACGCAAAAAAGCCATTATTGATGCGAGCATTGCACGTGCTGACCAAGAAAAAGGCTTATTACTGGTGCTGACCGGTAATGGCAAGGGTAAATCCAGCTCGGCTTTTGGCATGGTTGGGCGGGCGTTGGGGCATGGCATGAAAGTGGGTGTTTGCCAGTTCCTCAAAAGCCGTACCGATACTGGCGAAGAAGCCTTTTTTGGCAAGCAAGCCCGTTGTGAGTGGCACGTGTTAGGGGACGGTTTTACTTGGGAAACCCAAAACCGTGCACAAGATATTGTAACTTCTGAGCGTGGCTGGGCAGTGGCACAACGCATGTTGACAGATGCCAGTTACGATCTGGTGGTGTTGGATGAGCTGACCTATTTGCTCAATTATGGTTATCTGGATGCGGATCAAGTGCTGGATACGATCGGTGCGCGTCCGCTCATGCAACACGTCGTGGTGACAGGGCGAGCAGCCAGCGATACCTTGCGCGACCTCGCTGACACCGTGTCAGACATTGCCGATGTGAAACATGCTTACCGCGACGGTATCAAAGCGCAACCGGGCATTGATTTATAGCGCAAGGCTATTGTAACCATTGCTCTACCAGCACTTTGGCGCGGCGGGCATATTCGTCATACGCATACTGCCAAGCCTCGCCGGTGAGTTCAGGAAAATATAACGGTTGGCAGTCTTGCGCCATGATTTCAGTGGCAGCAAGGTAATAACCTTGATTGCGGTAGCGCCAAGTAAACTCTGCACCACCGCATTGCAGCTCATCTCTGGGAAACGCACGTTTGAGCAATAGGCGCGTGCGGATTTCTTTGTAACCCTGTTCCTTTTGGTGGTTGAGCACGTGCAAACTGCCATCGCCTTCGGCTAAAACGCGGTATTTGCCATTGGTGGTTTTCTGCAACACCCAGTGGTGTGGTTCGGTATCACCTTGGCGCAGCTTGGCGCTATCGTCATCACTCAGGCATTGGGTGGCGGAAAACGCGATCACCCATTCTTGGGTTGCTGGCTTATCATCCAGCTCAAAGGGAACCCCCAGCACGGGACAATCCAGCCGCTTGCGGTTATTGGCTGGGGTATAGAAATGGGGGTAACGTTGACGGAACGGGTTCACGGTGGTGTCGGCTGACAACGCTGCATTCAATTCCGCGCTAATGGGGCGGAATATGTCGTCGTATTGTTCCCCCATTAAATCAGCCTTGTTCTTGTACAATACGACCCAACCATTTGCCGCCGGTAACGAGGGTACTGCGGGGGGAAAACGGGTGTCAAAAGCGGCTTTGTACCAGTGATTACTGAGTTTAGGTGCGGGTTTGTCAGGCGCTGCGCTGCCCGCAGTGCTCAAGCAGCAACCGATGACCAGCAGTAAGCGGTTTAGGATTGTGGTGTTGTACAGCATCAGCTTAGTTATCCTCCGTGATAATCCTGATCATTAGGCGGCTGCTTGCGCAAAGCCCTGTTGTACTAAGGTATCCATCAGCGCTTGCCATTGAGCAGGCGTTGTGGGGTTTTGGCGCTTAAGTAGGGTATGCAGTTCTATCATATCCACTTCGCGGTAACAGGAACCTCGCGCTTGGACTTGCCGCCGGAAATCTCGTCCGGGCGGCACGCCCAGAATCGCGTCGTACTGGTAGTAGCGGCTATCCGTTGGGCTAAGTGACGCTTTGTTCCTGAATCCGGTGATATAAATATTAGCACCACCACCCAGCCGCAAAGGATACAGCGCAATCTTGTCCGCTGCCAGTGGTTGGTTATGAATATCCGTATTACCCATGATCGACCCGTTTAACATGCCGTTAATGGAAATCGTGTGTTGCCCACCGATTTGCAGGTGATTATTGCGAATATGCAGGTTATGGAATGCCCCATCGGTTGCAAAGATGCCTTGCAATGCACCATCAGAGTAAATCACGTTACCGGAAATACTGACATTGCGCATGATTGCCCCGCCAAAACGGTCGATCCCATCCGTTGTACGGTCAGGGATCAATTGAAAGGCATCACGGTGTGCCATGCGTAAGAACGGGAATACTCGGTGGGTGCGCCCGCGCTGTTGCTGATAGGCATTGATATTGTTCACCAGCTTGTCGAAATCTTGAGCAAAGCTGGCGTACACGGTGTCATCCACCGCCACTAAATCGCCAACCGTCAAATTGCCTAAGCTGTTAATTTGCATAAAATCGCGAATAAAAAACGTCTGCCCCATGCGTTTCCCACGCAGGTTGAGTTTGGGAAAACGCCGTTGTTCCGCGTCACTGATGGGCGGCAGGCGATTGTACAGTTCTTGGGATTGGGTTTGATTGCGGATCCAGTACAAGGGGGCGTTATTGTTTTCACGGATAATCTTGTAAGCGGTGGCTTTACTGTCATTGGCGGGAATTTTGGCAGCACTGTATTTGCCTCCCAGCAATTCTTTGAGAATGGCATTATGCGCGTAATCTTGGTTGCCATTGGTGTTGAAGGTGTCTGCTAGGATAATAATGAAATCATTCCCACTGGTGGATGCGGCTGGTGGCGTAGGAGCGGGTGCAGGTCGTGCTGGGGTTGGTGTTGGGGTGGGCGCAGGCGCGGGTCTTGCTGGAGCTGGCGTTACTGAGTTAGGTACAGTATCCACATTGATTGTCCGCAGTCGGGCTTGTTCGGCTTCTAGGTTTTGCAGTTCCCGCGCCCATTCGTTGATTTTTGCTGCATTGTTGACCCGCTGGTATTCCGTCAGCATTTTATTGGCGTACTGAATTTTATAGGGCAGTTCATTGAGGCGTTTGCGGATTTCTTCGGGGGTCATGTTGGGGGCTGCGGGCGGTGCGTTCAACCAGTCGGTGAGGCGTTTGGCTTCGGCATTGTAATGATCACGCCGCTCACGCCAGACGTTTGCAGACGCTTGATTACGAGCTTGCAAGGCTTCGCGCATTTTGGTGTCGGCGTCTTTTGCCAAATCATTCATTTCCTGAATTTTGGCTTTGACAATAGCGTGGTTGTCCGCAGCGCTGGTGATGGTTTGTGGCATGGTATCGTTCCCCAAGTGTTATCCGCCCGTCGTATTATTCGATAGACAACAGTCTCCCTCTAAAGTTAGAGGCGGGCGTAGGTTTCTATTTCTTGATTCTAGTGTGAAATAGACCACTCGTTGGAAAAAATATACCGTTTATTTGCACTAGTGGTGTGATTTTGCTCAGCATGTGTAATTAAGCAGCGTGCACAATCATGCTGCGTCCATCCGAGTAATAACTGCTGGGGCTGCTGCTGGCTTTGCTGGGAACCATGTTCTGCACCAGCCCTAGGAGTTTACCGTGGCTTTTTTCAATGCAGTCAATGCCGGTGCGTACATCCTGTTTGCTGGAGCGGTTGTTCGCCACGATCAACAAAGTGCCATCGGCACGGTTTGCCAGCAACAAGGAATCAGCCATGCCGAGCACGGGAGGCGCGTCAATAATCACGTAATCAAAAATTTCGCGTGATTTATCCAGCAAGGTTTGCATGTTATGGCTGGAAAGCGCCTCCACTGGGTCAGGCACCGCCGGACCTGCGCAAACCACGAATAATAGCCGCGCACCTTTCACCCGTGCCAGCGGGCTTTCATGTGCCGCACCCGTGAGGTAATGGGTTAAACCGTGGGTATTGTCCAGTTCCAAATGCTTATGTACGGTAGGCTTGCGCAAGTCGGCATCAATCAACAATACCTTATTGCCAGTATTCGCCAGCATCAGCGCTAGGTTAACCGCCGTCGTGCTTTTGCCTTCCCCCGGTAACGGGCTGGTGATGTGCAGGATTTGTGGAAACTTACCATTATTCGCCAACACCAGCGACGTTTTCAAGTAACGTAAGGCGTCCACCCACACCGGGTCTGGATTGCGGCTGAGCAATTCTGCCTGCGTACCACGCCCTAGGGTTTTACTGAAAGGCAAGGAGTGCAGTACTTGGTATTTGCCACCGATTTCCTGTAAGTCAGCGGTGAGGCGTACTTTGGGTTGCAAGCTTTCACGCAATAGCACCAGCAGTGAACTCAGGAATAAGCCCGACAATAATCCTAATAACCCGTATTTGGCGTAACTGGGGCCATCTTTACGCGGTGGAATAATGGCTTTGTCCACCACTGCAATGCTGCCGCTCTGTGCCGTTTCCACCACATTGATTTCTTTGAGACGTTGCAGCAAACCGTCATACAAACTGCGGGAAGTTTCGACATCGCGTTTGAGGTTGGCATAACCAATGCTGTCATCACGGAATTGTAGCAATTGCTTTTCTAACAGTTTAATTTCGTTGCCAAGCTTGCGTTCTTCCGCTAAGGCTGCTTCATACGAGGCTTTCATATTCGAGGTGGTGCTGGAACGGATATGGGCGCTTTCTGTGGCAATCAGGCGTTTGCGGCTATCAATCTGTTCCTGTAACGAGAGCATGGAAGGGTAATTCGGCTTGAATAGCTCTAGGTTTGCTAAGTACGTGCTTTCCAGTTTACCTAACTCTTTTTTGTGTTCCTGAACCAAGGGATTTTCATCCACATTCAGCCCGCCGGAAAGCTTGCCTTTGCTGTCATACAGGCTTTGGGTTTGGATACGCTTTTCCTTCGCTGCCATGAACGCTTTGCTGAGATCTTCCAGATTTTTCGCAATCAATGACTTGTCTGAATCCGTATCGACAATGTTTTTGTCACGGGCATAACGGATCAGTGCCGCTTCGCTGGTTTGTAGTTTGGTGCGTGCTTCATCAATTTGTTTGTCGAGGAATTGCGTAGCTTGCGCAGCCGATGCCTGACGACCACGTTGCTGCAATTGCACGAATACTTCTGTCATGCTTTGCACCACATCTCGCGCCATGACCGGATCAGCCGCCGTGAAGTGGATGTCAATAATGCGGGAGTTACGCACCGGGCTGATGGTCAGGTGTTCGAGAAAAACCTCTTCTGCCGATACGGGTGAACTATCCCCTAAAGCGTTAGCGCTACTAGGAAATAACTGGCGCACATCCGCGATCAAGCTTTTCATCGGATCAGTCAACCAGTAAACCGGGGCTTTAAATGCCCGCTCTTGTAGCAGTGTGTTGCGAATCCCTAACGTATCAATAACTTCGGTTGCCAAGTCACGGCTGCGCAACATTTTGTACTGGGTGTTGTAGAAAATATTTTCATCAATATAGGATGGCGGACGGGCAGTATCCACGTCATATTCGAGTAACTTGGGTGAAGTCGTCTCGATTTTGACACTGGTTTTCGCCGTGTAGGTTGGGTTAGTCAGCAGTGCTAACGCTAACAGCAACGCGGTCATTAGTGCCGTTACTAACAGGATTGCCCCCATATTCTGGCGCAAGGTGCTCCAGTAATGCGACAAGGGGATTTTAGGCGGCGAAGCATAAGTGGTGTAATCACGCGCTGCTACGGGTTCAGCCAGCAAAATCTGTGGGGTGTTAGGGGATTCCTGCACGGTCTTGGCAGGGTAATGAATCGAGGAAGCGTCTTTGCCTTTCATAATGGTTACATTGCCTTTATTGACCGTAGCCGGTAGTGCTTTTTGGTAAAATTGAATGAATTGATCTGTGACCAGTGTCCAGGTGTAATGCGTCAGAACACGCTGGTATAACGTAGCGCCGATTTGTTGCACCGCCGACGGATCATCGAGAGCGGCTTGCAAGCAGTCGCGTAATGCGGCAGGTTGCCCGGTCGGGAACAGAATGCCTTTGCCGCCGAGTGCTTCACTGTTTGCGTCAATATCGCTGGCGATGCAACAGCAGCCGAGGCTCATCGCTTCCAGCAGGGTAATCGGCAAACCTTCCATCTGTGAGGGCAGTACGTATACAAAAGCGTTGCCGTACCATTCGGCTAATGTTTCGCCATAAACAGCCCCGGTAAACACGATATTCGGGTTCCCGTTGGCTAGGGCTTTTAATTCATCGCCATAGGGGTCTTGCGCACGTGCACTGCCCACAATCACCAGTTTGATGCGGGGTTGCACCAATTGCTGATAGGCTTGAATCAGATCATGTACCCGTTTTTCCAAGGACAAACGCCCGACGTAGAGAATATAGCCGCCTGCTGTTACCCCATAAGCGGTTATTGTCTTGACTACCGGGGGATGCAACCGGGGCGTGATGCCGGTAGGGATATAGGTGACATCCTGATGGTACTTTTGCTGGTAATACTGCTGGAGGGTGCGTGAAACCGCCGTGGAATCATTCGCAAACCAAAACGTCAGCTTTTCTGATAGCTGGAAAAACAGTCTGGCGACCCAGTTCCATGAATTACGTTCCCATTCATGCCCGTGGCTTTGAAATACGGTGTAACGCCCGACTAAGCGGGGCAAAAACGAAAACAAGCTAGGCCCTACCGCATGGTAATGCACCACATCAATACCTTTCACCGAAAACTGATGCAAACTCGCGAGGATAACCAGCACCATTTTTTCAAAATATTTATGGCGTAGGGTGGGCAGCGTGATAATCCGCATCCCCTGATAATAAAAGGGGGTCGGGTGTTCTGGGGTGGTTGCCGTGTACACAATAACCTGATGCCCGGCATCGACCAGCCTTCTGCCCAACTCGATGGTGTAGGTCTCAACCCCGCCGATGCGGTCGATTCCTTTGATGGCGATGAATGCGATTTTCAAGGGATGCTCGTTTTTAATGGTTTCGTTAAGCTTGACAATAAGCAAAGCTGTCAACCGCTGCCATGCAAGCGTGGACAAATGGCAGAAACCACTCGATGATGCGTCTTAATGGGTTTTTTAATAAGAAATAATAATCCAGTTGCTTGGATGCATAAAATCAGGATCACGGTCAAGAGCAGTGGTGTACCCACACTGTCCAGTACCCAGCGTAAACCCCATAGCACGCCCAGCAGCCCGATAACTGGCAGTAATTTGCAGATGATTAACTGAACCAAATGCCCAAATTTACAACGCACGATACCTGCTATGACCCATAAGCGCAGTAACGCCGTCACCATTGCCGCCACCACACCCGCTAAAATCACCCCATCCGCATCAAACCCGTTAATCAGTGGCAGCAGCAAGCCCAGCTTGAGTGCAATTTCCAGTAACGCCAGCGTTGCATTGGTGCGTTGTCGCCCTAAGGCATTGAAATACGGTGAAGTTGCCAACTGCACGGCGAGACCCGGCAAAATCAGCGTGAACAGGGTGAGTGAGCTTGCCAGCGCCGCATACGTGTCGCCCACCCACAAGGTAAGAAATTGAGCGCCCAACAACCAGGTATTAAACGTGGCTAATAACGCCAACGACACCCCAATTTGCAAGGAAGTCAGCGTAGTATCCAACGCACTCGCCAGCCGCTGTTCCCCCGCATGGCGCATAATAATGGTGTCCCAATAGCTTTGAAAGCGCATGAGAATTTGCGTCAACATGTCGATGACCACCACCATAATCGCGTAAGGCGCGACCGCACTCACGCCGAGCAACACCCCGACCAACAGGTTATCGGTGCGGTATTTGAAAAATTCTGCCACCTGAGTGATTGCGGCGTATTGGCTGAAACCGAGTAGTTCGCGCAGATGCCGCCCATCCCATGCCTGCCAATCGAGGTAAGTGCAGCGTTCACGCCAATACACGCTGCCCAGCATTAAGGCAAAAAACAGCACATTGATGACCGAGGCATACACCAAAATAGTCATTAACCCGCCGCCTGCCCATAACAAGAGCGGAATCCCTACCAAGCGCAATACAATACGGATAATTTCAAACAGCCCGATTTCCACGTAGCGCACTTCTGCCCGCAAAATGCTTTGGTACAAACGCAAGGGAATGGAGAGCGCCACTTCCACCAACAACAGCGTCATCACATCCGGTATGGGTTGATAAGTGGCAGGCAACACCCCGTTGTACAGCAATAATTGCACCGTGATGGCAACACCAACCAAGATTGCCGCTAAGCCCAATGACAGCAAAAAAGCACTGCTGAACGTGCGTCGCCATTGCTGCTTATCCTCGCTATGCACTGATAAATAGCGGGTACACGCCAAGGCAATCCCAAAATCCAGCAGCATTAAATAGCCGGTGATTGAGGTTGCCATTGCCCAAATGCCAAAGTCAGTTGCGCCCAAGGCATTGAGCACAAACGGCAGCAACAGCAGCGCCCCAACCGCATTCAGCCCAATTGCCAGCAGACGAATCAGGGTAGAACTGGCATAGCTATTGTGTTTAACCATCGGTAGCGGCATCGACCAACGCCACCAAACGCTGATCCCAGTCAAAGGTATAACGTGCCTTGCACTGGGCGGTTTTGGCTTGAATCACGCCCGCGTAACCGGGTAATTGCAGAAAACGGCTCAGCTTGTGAGTCAATTCCGTTGGATCGTGGGGGTCAAATAACAGTTCTTCGTCGGGTAAAATTTCACGAATTTCAGGAATATCACTGGCAAGACAAGGCAAACCATACCCCATTGCCTCAAGCAGGGCATTGGGCGAACCTTCGTGCAAGGTCGGCAGCAACAACAAATGGCAGCGTTGCAATATCGCGGGAACATCATCACGCCAGCCGAGAAATTTCACCCGTTCCGTCAACCCATTGGCGGCAACAAATGTTTGCAATTCTGCCTGATAATCGCGCCCGCTGTTATCACTGCCAATCAATAAATATTCCCAGTTTTGTGTGGGCAATTGTTGAAGTGCTTTCAATACCAATAACTGATTTTTGCGCGGATTCAACACCGACAGCGTGGCAATTCGCACCGTGTCCTGACGAATATTGGGCAGGTGAATAGCCAGTGCTTGCGTGGCAATATTATTGGGCAAGCTGTGGGTTTTATCCCGCCCGCCGGAACGTTGATTGATGATTGCCTTCATGGTGTCGCTGGTGGTGATCACCTGATGCGAATAGCGTATTCCCAGCTTCTCCAATAGGCTATGTACCCAAATACGTGGGCGGGCAAAGCGCTTTTTTGCCGCATCGAAAATATCATCCCCACGAATAAACGTGAGAGTACGCACGCCCAAACCCCAACTGGCTAGAATCGACAAACTGGCATAAAAAAACGAAAACATGAGGTGCTGTTGCACCTGATGTTCACGGGTCAGGCGGCGCAATTCACGCAAAGCACGAGCATAAAATTCCGGCCAATACCATAATGAAGTCGGGCGGGAGTGCATCGATAAAATGACGGGGTGGATATTCTCACCTTCGACGGGTAGCTTTTCCGTCGCAATATAAATGACCCGATAACCCGCTGCATCCAAAGCACGGTAAGCGCGATACAGACGTGTGGTAAATCCGCCTTGCTTATGCCGGTAATACGCGGACAAAATAGTAGTGGCACTCATGAAACAAACTCAAGTGTAGACATAAGTACACCCTATCATTGTATCGAATCGCTGTTGAGCGCCACTGCGAACAGTGGTAGCAGTCGCTGGAAGACTGGCACAAGCCACCCGTGCATGGCGTATACTACGCCTTCCCCTAACCAGTTAGTGACCGTCATGACTCGACAATACCGCGCTGTTTCGCTGCTTTCCGGCGGCCTTGATTCCATGCTTGCCACCAAAGCGGTGCTGGAACAAGGCATTCATGTGGAAGGCATCAACTTTTACACCGGCTTCTGTGTAGAAGGTCATACCCACGCGATTCGTAAACACCACAGCGACAAAATCAAGCGCAATAATGCCTTATGGGTAGCCGAACAGCTTGGTATCAAACTGCACATTGTGGATATTGTGGAAGAATACAAAGATGTCGTGCTCAACCCCAAATACGGCTATGGCGCGAATATGAATCCCTGCCTTGATTGCAAGATTTTCATGGTGAAAAAAGCGCAAGAATGGATTCAGCAAAAAGGCTTTGATTTCATTATTACCGGCGAAGTGGTGGGGCAACGCCCCATGTCGCAACGCGCCAAAACCATGCCGATTATCGCCGCAGAATCCGGCGCAGAAGACTTGCTGTTACGCCCATTGTCAGCGCGTCATTTGCCCCCCAGCAAACCCGAACGCGAAGGTTGGATTGACCGTGAAAAATTGTTTGGTTTCAACGGTCGCAGCCGCAAACCGCAAATGGCACTCGCCGCGCAATGGGGAATCGCCGAATACGCGCAACCCGCTGGCGGCTGTTGCTTCCTCACGGATGCCAATTACACCGACAAACTGAAAGATTTGTGGGCGCACCGTCCCAACCGGGATTACGAACTCGATGACATTATGCTGCTGAAAATTGGTCGACATTTACGCCCACGCCCGCATTTCAAAATGATTGTGTCACGCGAGGAGGGCGAAACCAATTTTCTTGAAGGTTACAAAAACCAATTCATTTGGATCAAAACCGCCAGTCATTCTGGTCCGTTAACCCTGTTGGATGGCGATACAATTACCGATGACGATGTGCGTCTAGCCGCGCAAATTTCAGCCCGTTACAGCCAAGGCAAACACGCGCCGGAAGTCGTGTGCAAATTCGCACGACCGGGGGCGGCGATTCAGGAAATCAGTGTCGCCCCCTTGAGTGACTTACCCGAAGCATGGGTATTATAAATCAGCTTTCTATTACCAATTGCTGGTCACGTACTCGCAGGCTGGCTTTGCCTGCCAGTATTGTTGTAAACAGATCATTCACCAAAGCGCCACGCCAGTCGTCAGACAGGGTGGTACGCCCTTCCTCCAGCATTTTCTCAAGCTGTTGGCGGGTCGCAATCATTTGCGCCGAAATGCCGTTTGCGTGTGCCACCTGATTGAGCAGTGCGGTGAGCACATCGGCAACCACGCTCATCTCCGCATCCAATTTGCGGCGACGGGGTAAGGTCGGGCATTCATTTTTGGGTACGGCTTTGCCACGTGCAATGCACGCCAGCCATTCCCCCGCACCGCGTTCAATCTGTTCATCACTCAAGCCGCGAATCTGGCGTAGTGCGGCTGGGCTATCCGGCTGCATCCGTGCCATATCCAGTAAGATTTCGTCGGACAAGATCCAACGCCGGGGAATATCTTTGAGTAACGCCCGTTGTTCACGCCATGCGGCTAATTCACGCAAAATGGCCAGTTGCTGCGGCTTGAGGATTTGCAAGCCTTTGACCCGCTCCCACACCGTCTGCGGGTCAATCGCATACGTAGCCGGATCTGCCAGTTTCTGGAACGGTTTTTCCAGCCAGCGCATCCGTCCCAACTGCTTCAGTTGTTCTCGCAAGCGTAGATAGACATCGCGCAAATGGCGCACATCGTCAATAGCGTATTCCAGTTGCGCCTTTGTCAGGGGGCGACGTGACCAATCGGTACGTGACTGTGATTTGTCCAGCGACAAACCCAGCAAGGCTTCTACCAAACGTGCATACCCCAATTGGTCGCCCATGCCCAATACGGCAGCCGCGACTTGGGTATCAAACAGCGGTGCAGGTACGTTGCCTCCGCCTAAATGGTGGAAAATTTCCATATCCTGCCAGGCAGCGTGCAGGACTTTCAAGCGCTGTGGCTGGTTAAGCCAATCCAGAAACGGTTGCAAATCACTAAGCGCCAGCGGGTCAATACACGCCAAGGTGTCGGCGCTGGCAATTTGGATCAAACACAAACGCGGGTAATAGGTTTTTTCCCGAATGAATTCCGTATCCAGGGTAATCCATTCGGCAGAATCCAACCGTGCCAGCAGGTCAGTTAACTTTTCAGTATTATCAATATAATCAAACATAAGTGGTGCGCTTCAACTAAAACAGCGGAGATTGTACGGCAAACATACACGTAACCATACCTTGGAATACCGGCGTACCCATAAAAACACAGCAATTCTGTTGACTTTGATGCGCTGCAATGTTAGTACTTAAGAATATTTACAATATCAACTACTTGTTGACATTGCCACGATTTTTCTGCACATTGATAAAACGCAAATTCTCTGAATGATTTCGTTTTTGAAACCGCTAGTGAGGGTAGTTGCCATGCACAGTATTGCTAGGTTGTGTATGGTCTGAGCGGTCAACCCGGTCATATTGACCGGGTTTTTTTTGGCTTACTGCACCGGATTCAAAATAGACTCAATATAAGTCGTGATACTGCCCGCCGTTTTTCGCCCTGAACTGCTTAGGTTTATTCCCTGAATCAGTGCCGCATTACGCAAGCCCAATAAATAACGCATCAGCAAGCGTGCGTCCTTATCAGCCTGCTGCTGTCCGTCAGCATCAATATCCATGACCTGCTGCACGGCAGCTAATTGCGTTTCCAAGGTCGTAAGGTTCAGCGTATGGTTGGTGACACCTTGCACTAATGCGACACCGCGTACCCCTTGCAAATAACGGGCGACGATCACCCCTTCCACCAAAGCGGTCGCAGGAATATTGGCATGACGCAAGCGCAACGACGGTGGTGTTCCGCTTGCCCCTAACCACTGGCTAACGAAAGGCCAGGTGCGCTCGAAACGGCTGTACTCATCCGGTGCATCTGGGGACGCGCAACTCGATGAACCACCCAGCAAGGAACCGTTGAGGTAATGCTTGCCGCCCTGTTCCACCCACAGACCTGATCCACTGCTCCCCGGAGCCGTAATGCCGGTGTACCACAACACATTGGAAAAAGCGCCGTTATCATCGGGCATAACTGAGTAACCACCATCGTTAAGGGCTTCTATGTGTATTCGCCACTGGAAATTGCCCATCGCGTACTTTTTCGGGCTACCCAAGCCATGATGAATACCCGTGACCGCTTGGTTTTTGCTTAATGGGGTGTTCGTCCAACCCGACATCAGCACCCCAACGGGTGGGTTCTTATTCAGTCGTACCAAGGTTGTATCCAGAGCCGTTTTGCTCATCAACAATTGTGCGCCACCGCTGGTTTGCGTAAAGCTATTGTTAGTCCCGCCGCAAGTGGTATTGGCATACAACCAGAACATATCCATTGTGCTGGCGGCTTGCTGATTATTAACACAATGCGCGGCAGTGAAAAAATACGGTATTTGTGTATAAACATCGTTATCCGCCAATACTGTCCCGGAACACATATAACTCAGACCGTTGGTGTCGGTGAAGACATAACGCGCCACGGCTTTGCCGGTTTCCTGCCAAGCGGGGCTGGCACAGGCAATATCCTGTTGGCAACTGGCATAATCTGCCTTAAAAATACTGTTTTTCAGTTGGCTGCTGGCAGGGTCAACCACTAAGTGTGAAAGTTGCGGCAGCGCCAGTTCCACCTGTTGCGGCGTTACTCCGGTGGGCAGAAATACTTCCATCCCTAAGGTATCGCCCTCCACCGTTGGCGACCAACTAAGGCTGTGCGCGTCGGTATAAGGCCCGAACACCTGTTCCGGTTTGGCGGGAGAATAAAAACGCAGTTCCGCACCCGCCGGGAATGTTCCAAGCTGTACCTGCGCCCGTACCCGCATGGCGTCACTGGATGTCACGCTGAAATGGGCTACCTTGCCGCCACTAACCGTTGTCCACTCCCAAGTATTCAGATCTATCGTTTGACTGACCTTAGCGGGTAACTCACGCCCCACCCCGACGCGATACGCTTTCACGCCTTGTGCATTTTGCAACAACTGAATCTCATCCGCTCGCAGCGCCGGTAAGCTGACTGCATTAGGCGTCAGCGCGGCGCTGCGTGTACTGGAGCCGCGTGCCGCCGTCGGTGGTAGCACCGGCAAGCGTAATGTCACCGCTTCAGTTGCCGTTTCGCCACGAAAAATTTCCGGTTCAGCGCGGCTCACCTCCGGGGTTGGTACATTCGGGTTTGCCTGCACGCCGTGCGCCAGAGCCAGTAATAAACACGTTAGGGTTAGCGTTTTCATCATCAATGACCTTATTGCGGCAAACTGCTGGGCAGCATGTAATTCGTACTGTTAGTGCTATTGCCCGGTGCTAATAAAATATTGCCCAATAAGGCATTCACATCATTATCCGGGCCGACGTACAGGGTTTTACCATCCAGATTCATGTCAGTTGCCCGATAGCCCGGCAACTGAAAATTGGTATGCGCCCCGGTATTTTCCGAGCTGGCAAGGATGACACCCAGCACCGTGTTTTTATCGTTATTGGGGCCATCGGCAATCAACTTGAAATCCGCGTTGGCATCGCCCGTTGGCAATAGCAGCACCGGGCTTTGTGAAATACGCACATCATTGCCGTAAACCGGCGTGGTGCTGTGGGTAAAATCGAGTGTGCTGGGGCTGGCGGTCAGTTTCAGTGGTGCGGCACTCATTACCCCCAAATGATTACGGTGACGCAATGCCACGTAATAATCTCCCGGTGCAACCTTAAAGCTCAGGGTGGGGTTTCCGGTCAGGGCATCGACAACATCGCCATCACGTTGCAATAACGCTGCTTGGCTGGCAAGACGGGTGTACGGCGACTGTTGAGCGCGTAATTCCACCAAGACCCAATCGACGGGGGCATCATCACCCGTGGTTGCCAGCAAGCTTGTGGTCGTGGTTTCAGTGCCTGTATGCCCCCATGCTGCATAAGGGTGTGCCAGTGGAACCAAACCGCTTGCCCGCAAGCTATCCTGCATCCGTCCTTCGGTACCAACGTAAGCACCTTGTAACAGCCCGCGCAGTTTGAGTGTTACCGGCTCCGCCAGCACTTTAGCCGTGACTTGCATCGGGGTGCTCTGCAAAGCCACGCCATCCGCTGTATCACTGGCACTGGTGCGGATGTACGTCGTACCGGCAAACCCCGGCAGCAGTTCAAACGACACTTCACCCAAGGTTAGCGGCAATGCATCGGCTCCCGGCCATTGCGCAGTCACATCCACCCATACCAGCGTGAGATAGCGATCAGTGCTGGCATCCGCATCCAGATTCGCGCTATCCACGCTCACCTCCCCGACCGGCTGGAGACCGTAAGCGAAAGCGTTATTTACACCCTTGAATTGCAAGGCATTGGCATTAAAATGCACCCGTAAACCCAGCCCGGTTTCCGCACCATTATCCGGGGTTGCCACGGTGTAAACTGGCTTAAAAGCGATTACACTACCGCTGCTAACAGCGATGGTTGTCGTGAAAGGCTGGATGATTTGTGTCGCGTGAATCGGCATTGCCAGACACAGCAGCAGACACGCCAAACCGATGGAATACTTCATGTTTGATGGCTATCCATGTTATTTTTTATGATTAGTGATAAATTTAGCAGAACTCTATTTACAAATAAAACTCCAATGATCTAAACGGTCTATCAAAGGGCAAATAATGAACGATTATTCTCTCAATGCAGCGCCAAGCACTGATATTCTCTCCTCCGCCTTCTTATTAGGAAACGTGGGCGCACCTTTTGTCATCGGTCTGGCAGTTGGGTATTTCGCTAAAAAAATGTTACGCCTCGCCTTATTTCTCGGTGGAGCCGCGATTGTGTTGCTGTTCGTCACCGAGTATTACGGCATTACCGAAATGACGGATGAAAAGCTGCAAAGTGCCGCGAATGCCGCAACGGGTATGGTCAAACAGTCCGGTGGTTTCCTCGTCGAACGCCTCTCACACATCACTAGCAAGGGCGTGAGTGCAGTTGCTGGATTTTTTGTCGGTCTGAAAATCGGCTAAACCTTGTGTTTTGCTGCGGTTGACGCCATATTAATACCTCTAGCTTAATCAACAGTCAGGGAGATGAGTGTCATGGAAACCCGTATCGAAGTTGAAAATATCCGCTGTGGTGGTTGTGTCAATACCATTTCCAAAAAATTAATGGAAAATGAACAAATCCACGCGGTTGATGTCGATATAGAACACCAGGTTGTCACCTTACACAGCACGGAAGTCGTGCGTGACGCTGCCGTGCAAACCCTGTTTGGTCTTGGCTACCCAGAACGCGGTTCCGTCGAAGGCTTGGCATCCCTGAAAGAAAAAGCCCGCTCCGTCGTCAGTTGTGCGATTGGGCGGATTGACATGCCTAAAAAAGGTTAACCTCATGAAATACCCACTCATCCTGCTGACCCTGATCGGCATAAGCACCAGCCCCATCATCCATGCAGAGGACAGTGCGCCTGAAAACAACAATGCGGCACTCACCGAGCTGTGTAATACCTATGCGGAAGAAGACGGTATCAGTGCCAGTAAAAAAGCCGCTTACTTGCAAGAATGCCTGAGCAATATGACCGATTTAACCGACAGTATGCAGGAAGGTTTACCCCTTGTGGCGGCTGAAGAAACCCCGGAACTCGCTGAGCCAGCGACTAAACCGGTGAATAATACCCCAGAAAAACTGGTACAAAATGAGCTGGTCGAAACCCCTGACCCTTCAGCCGAGCAACTGAGTGCGGGAAAATAAAGCACTTATATACCATAAGTCAAATTTAATTAAAAAAATCTATTTTACTTGATAAGCTGATTAGCTAATAAATAACAATATTCGACCTATTTATCAGGTGGGCAAACAAGATGATTGGGGTATTTGTCACCTTCTGGCGGCATCAACAGGCGCAACACACGGTTGCTAATTTACCAGCTAGTGCTCAAGGGTTCGTCGCTCGCGAGCGCGAACTCTTGGCGTTGGATCAAGCATGGCACGATGAAGACACAGGCTTTTTTCTACTCAATGCCTTGGGTGGTACGGGGAAAACATCGCTGTTGCAAGCTTGGCTAAGCAGGCTGGAAGCGGCTGATTGGCGTGGCGCTGACAAGGTTTATGCTTGGTCATTCCCCGATGTCACCGACGTTGCGGCTGTACCAGCACTGGTTGACGAATTCATCGGACACGCCCTGCAATGGTTCGGCAGTCATCTTACCTTGCCCACGCACCCCCTCGAACGGGTCAATTTGTTAGCGAAACTGATCCAGCGCGAACGCACGCTGCTAGTCTTGGATAATTTCCCTACCGTGAGTTTTGATGCTGATGAAATAAGCGGGGAATCGCCAGCGTTACAGACACATGCCTTGGGTGTCTTCATTAATTTACTTGCAGCTTATAATCCAGGTTTATGTGTAATTGCTTCACGCCAACCATTGCCAAGCTGTGAATTGTTCCAATTGCACCTTACCCAGTACACGCTGCCGGACTTCAGTGATGATGAAGGTGCTGAGTTACTACGCCAACGCGGTGTACTGCTAGTACCTGCTACCTTGCGCAAACTTTCTCATGACTTTTGCGGTCATGCACTCACCCTCAACTTATTGGGGTCACACCTTGCCAACGGTGGACGTATTGAGGAAGTGAACAGCATTTTGGCATGGCGCGATAAAGAGCGCGAAGGTTTACAAACCCGGCGAGTACTCGCCTTACTTGAGCAATGGCTGTGGAAAACTCCAGAGTTATTATTACTCTACCTCATTACCTTATTAGACCGCCCGGTTACGCAGAAAGAATTGTTCCTGCTGTTGCAAAGTCAGCGGCAACCTTGGTTTCAACGCTGGTTAAAGCCCGATGAAACCCTGCAAGCACTGACACCACTGAGCAAACTCAGTATCCGTGAATTTTTCCGCGTGCAACGCCGCCTGTACCACTTGCAATTGATTACTGCTGCTCCCGATACCGGCGCGTTGGATGTGCACAGCCTGTTACGCACGTATTTCCGTGAACGGGTACGCGCCAGATTTCCCGGCATTCCTGAACGTCTGCAAAGTTTGTTGGAAAAATGCACGCAAACACTGGCTACGGTACTGCCGCCTGACACCGCCACCTTACCCGGTAGCCAGATTAAATATTTTGCACTAGGACATTCCGACTTGCAGGCAGCCGTGACAGCCACCCGTTCCCTCGGTGTCAAACTGGAAAAATCCGCTGTACAAAAGCATTGGTATCGTGCCTCGATCATTGCGAATCATTTGTGTGAACACCATTTGATTCTCGGCAACTTATCCGCCGCGATGTATTGCGCCCGACGCGGGATGGCGTATGCGGAACTCAGCCACGACCAACCCAGCATGGCACAAAACATGAAGCTGTTGACGCGCTTATTGCGTTTAACTGGCGGTATTCGCGAAGCTGCATTTTTATTGCAACGCGCTCGCCATATGGCGGGCATACAGCCCCCGGTCAAACGCCTCAGTGCTTAATTGAACTTTCTGCCAGAAAGGGGGACTGAATGGCAGATGGGCTGCTTGACAAGTGCGGGTTATTTGTTACCGTGTGGCTCATAAAAATGTTTTACAGGCATTGGGGAAATGCAAATGACCAGGATATTTATCCGGGACGAATACCATTGTGGGCAGCGCGATACTGAGACCGAAGACTACGTTAAGCAGTTTGCAACGCCCGTACTTTTTGGGCGCACTCACGAAATTGGCTTGCTCAATCAGGCGTGGGTCGATAGCCAGTCACACCTATTTTTGCTGCATGGCGCAACTGGGCTTGGCAAAACCGCCCTGATACATAAGTGGCTACACACGCTGCAAAAGAAGCACTGGCATGATGCCGAAACGGTATTTCTCTGGTCATTTTATCCCCCCGACCTTACTCGCCCGTTAGAAGACCCGGTTGAAGAATTTTTCCGCTATGCGCTGCACTGGTTTGGTGGGGAAGCTGCCACCCGTTGCCCCAATTTATTACAGGGTGAGTATTTGGCTAAACTGGTGAATGCGCACCATACCCTGTTGATTCTGGATGGCTTGGAAACCCTGCAATACACCAAAGGCAGCGCCGCTAACCAAGTCGGCGACCCGCGCCTGAACGTGTTACTGGAACGCCTCGCTGCCCAAAATGCGGGGCTGTGCGTCGTTATTAGCCGAGAACCGTTGGCGGGTAATTTCGGTGAGACCGGTGTAAAACGCCACGCACTGGAAAAATTATCCGTGGATGCTGCCGCCGAATGTTTAAGCTACAAAGGGGTGCAGGCGGATACCGACAAATTGCGGCAAATTGCCGTTGATTACGGGCAAAATCCGCTGACCTTGAATTTGCTAGGTGGCTATCTGAGCGTCTGGCACGCGGGTGATTGGCAACGTATGGATCAAATCCCCGTCTTGATGGATCAGCAAGCTGATGGTCGCCAAGCCCGCCGCATTCTGGTCGCCAACGCCACGGAATTGCACGGCAAACCCAGCGAAGCCATCCTCTATTTACTGAGTCTATTATACCGTCCGGTGCATTGGGACACGCTGGAAGCGTTACTCAGCAGGGAACGCAGTTGGTCACTGCCCCCAATCTTCAAGCGCCCGCCGCAAGATAATTACGCCAGCCTGATCGCGGGTTTCTTGCGCCTGAGCCAACGCAAGCGTTACCAAGCCATTCTGCAATTGCGTGAATTGGGCTTACTGGAACTGTCTGGGCGGTGTTTCTGGCTGCCACTGTGGGTGAGGGAAGCTTACCAACGCCAATTCAAATACGACTGGCCGGTGGCGTGGAAGCAAACGAATGCGCATCTGATGCAATACCATGCGGCACTGCCGCCTGAGACCGATGCGCTGGCAGGCATTATCCCGCTGACAGTCACGCAAAAATCGGTCAAAGTTACCGGGCCGTTCGGGAAATTAATCACCCCAACGCCTATAAGCGCACCTGAACCGGCAATCATTCCCGAACCACTGGCAGTTACTGAACCAGTGGCAGTAGCAGAAACGCCAGTAGAAACTAAAGAGCCAACACCCGAACTCACCGAAGCCAGCGTGTACACGCCGCATATTGATTTGGCATGGCTCAATAGCCTAAGCCCGGCACTTACCGCTACCTTGGCAAATACCCGCAGTGCCGCCGCAAGCGACGATATTGTCGAATCAAGCAGTGCGCTTACCGCAGCAGATACCGTGATTGAGGTGTCGTCTGAACCGATAGTTGAACCCGCCCTCACCCCTGAACCGGTCGTCGAAATCGTATCCGAAACGGTGGTTGAACCCGTATCCAAATCCTCAGCAACGCCAGTCACCACGCTACAACGTGCTGATATTGATAATATGCTTGAGCTGATGGCGCAACTCAAACACTATCAAAACACCCTGCACACCTTGCAAATTCGTACCCAAAAGTACCAAAAACACGTCAGGCAGTTTGACAGGGAGGTACGCTCTGTTAGGGTGAAAGGCGCTGCGTAACAGAACCCTTTTTCCCACATCTGCGCTATACTGCCCGCCTGTTCAACACCCTGCTGGCACTCATGGCTTTACTTCACTTACGCAATATCCACCTCGAAAACGGCGACAACCGCCTGTTTGACGGCATCGACCTCACCATAGAACCGGGCGAACGCCTGTGTTTGGTCGGACGCAACGGCACGGGCAAATCCACGCTGATGAAGTTGCTGTGCCGTGACATCCTCCCCGATGATGGCGAAATGATCCACCCGCCCGAACTCAAGATTGCCCGCCTGCAACAAGACGTACCCCACGATCTTTCTGCCCGCATTTTCGACATCGTGGCAGAAGGCTTAGGTGCAGTAGCCCCCGAAGACGAATGGCAAATCCAGTGGAAAGTTGAAACGGTGCTTTCCCGACTCCAGCTTGACCCCGACACCCTGTTTGAAAGCCTTTCCGGTGGCTGGAAACGCCGCGCCTTACTCGCTCGTACCCTCGTTGCCGAACCCGATTTGCTGTTGCTGGACGAACCGACCAACCACCTCGACATTCCCGCGATCGAATGGTTGGAAAACTTTCTGATGGGCTTCAAAAGTACGCTGTTGTTTGTCAGCCATGACCGTTCCTTCGTGCAAAAACTCGCGACCCGCATTATCGAACTTGACCGGGGCAAGCTCACCAGTTGGCCGGGCAATTTCCAAAAATACCAAGAAAACAAACAAGCCGCGCTCGATGCCGAAGCCCAACAAGCCGCCTTATTCGACAAGCGTTTAGCCGACGAAGAAGTGTGGATCCGCCAAGGGGTTAAAGCCCGCCGTACCCGTAACGAAGGCCGCGTGCGCCGTCTCGAAGCCATGCGCGAAGAATTCAAGCAACGCCGCAACCTACAAGGCAAAGTCACCGTGCAAATTGGGCAAGGCGAAAACTCCGGTAAAATCGTGGTCGAAGCCGAACACTTGGATTACGGCTGGGATGGCAAGCGGCTGATTCAAGACTTCAACACCACCGTCTTGCGTGGCGACAAAATCGGCATTATCGGCCCCAACGGGGTCGGCAAAACCACCCTGATCAAACTGTTGCTGGGGCAATTACAACCCACGGCGGGGACAGTGAAACTCGGTACACGTTTGCAAGTCGCCTATTTCGACCAACACCGCTCACAATTCGATGGTGAGAAAAACCTGCGTGATAACATTGCCAGCGGCTCTGACTTTGTGGAAATCAACGGGCAAAAGCGCCATATCATCAGCTATTTGCAGGATTTCCTGTTCACCCCGCTGCAAATCCAAAAGCCGGTGAAAGTGCTCTCCGGCGGCGAACGCAACCGCTTATTGCTGGCGCGTTTATTCTCGCAACCCTCGAATTTGCTGGTGCTCGACGAACCAACCAACGACCTCGATGCCGAAACCCTCGAATTGCTGGAAGAATTGCTGATCGACTACCAAGGCACGTTATTGCTGATCTCACATGACAGGAGTTTCCTGAACTCCGTAGTCACGCGCAGTATCGTGTTTGAAAATGACACGATTGGCGAATACGCAGGCGGTTACGATGACTGGTTATTGCAACGCCCGCAGCCTGAAGCTGGAAAACCCGCTGCTACTGCGGCTAAACCTGAAAAATTGGCAGAAAAACCCCAAGAAGTCGTTAAACCTGCCCCTAAAACCAAAAAACTCAGTTTCAAAGACCAGCGTGAACTCGAACAATTACCTGCCAAAATCGAACAACTGGAACTGGCGATTGCCGCCATTCATGACCTAATGAACCAGCCTGATTTCTACCAACAAGGTGCGGCGCAAATTGCTATCCGGCAAGGGGAGTTGCAACAGTTGGAAACGGAACTGGAAACCGCATTCACCCGTTGGGAAGCGCTTGAGCAACAAGCTTAGTATTACTGGCATAAAAAAACCGACCTCCATGACTGTCGGTCGGTTGAAGCATGTGCCAGATGATATGGTCAGTTGAGGGGTCTCTGGCACACCAAGTTGATTGGAAAGAGTCCTTACAACTTGGGAGCAGCATAGCAAAGAAAAAGTTAATTCCGGTTTACATGTCAAGTTTTTTCTTATCATCTTTGTCAAAAATTGTGTATTTTTTCCTAGTAGTCTCCATAGGTTTTCGCTATGCAACACGACCGTATCTTTGATGGTTTAGCCCAACGTTTCCAGCGCAGCATCTATGATGACCCGCGTGGGGCGATTCGCTTGGCTATTCTGCAAGACGATTTGCGGGCGTTAGTGGTCAATACCCGCCCTTTACGGATTCTGGATGCCGGGGGCGGACTGGGGCAAATGGCGATTTGGTTGGCAGAGCAAGGACACCATGTGGTGTTAGCGGAACCTTCCACCGAAATGTTGCAACGCGCCGCAGCGACCATTACAGCGGCTGGAGTTCAGGACTCGATCCAATTATTGCCGGTGAGTGTGCAAGAACTTGCTGCAACCAATTGCGGTAGTTTTGATCTGATTACGTTTCATGCCGTATTGGAGTGGATGGCACAACCACAGGCGGGATTAACAGAATTGCTATCCCACCTAAAGCCCGGTGGCTGGCTGTCATTGATGTTTTTCAACCACCATTCCACGGTGATGCGGCGATTGATTGCAGGCGATTTGGAAACCGTGCGCCAAGGCAATATTGCCAGTGATGGGCAACGCGGTTTAGCACCGATTTCCCCACTTAAGCCTGATGAGGTATTAAGCTGGCTGGCTCCAATGGGATTGGAGTTGCATACTTGGTCGGGGGTACGCTGCTTTTACGATTACATGTACCGTGATGTACGTAAAACCGTCAAGTTGGAGGAGGTGTTGCCATTGGAACGCCAATATTCACAACAAGAACCCTGGCGCTCATTGGCACGTTACCAGCACATGCTGTGCCGCAAACTCACAACCAACGCCGAATAGCGGCGACTAATTCAGCGGGGGGAACCGCGTGTTGCACTTGTTCACGTACCTGCCCTTGCTTGTCGATCACGTACAAAACCGCAGAATGGTCAATGGTGTACGCCATTGCTGACCCCGGCACGTCGACCTTGCGGTAAAACGCATTATAGCGGTGGGTAATTTCCTGCAACTGTGTCTGCTCACCGCTGACCCCAATTAAACTAGGGTGAAAATAACCGACGTAACGCTGGATGTATTCCAAGGTATCGCGTTCCGGGTCTACTGAGACAAACAGTCCTTGCACTTGCGGTAACTCGGTGTCATTCAACTGCGTTAGTGCAGCTTTCAGGGTTGCCATCGAGGTGGGGCAAATATCCGGGCAGGCGGCATAACCAAAATACAGCACCACGACTTTGCCACGAAACTCACTCAGGCTAACCGCGCCATTAACCCCTTGCAGGGTAAAATCCCCACCCTGCGGTAAGGGCAGGGTTGCTTCATTCACTGACCCATTCGGGCTAAACAAACCCGCTACTAACCAAGCGCCACCCGCGCCCAATACCATAGCTAACACGACCCCAATGATTTGTTTCAACATCAAACTCTACTCAAGCGGTTATCAATAATGCTAAGATAGACCCTATCGAAGGGGCATACCTTGAAAAAAAGCAAGCAGGATCATATTAACAACAATATCCTGTCCGTGGGACACGTTATCTGCGTATTATAACAATGCACGTATTACCAATGAACCTAGCTGACGAACCGTTAGCCAAAACCTTTCCAGTTGCCGCGCTGTTGCACTTGGTATTGATCTTCGGCGTGGGCTTTCTCCCGGAGATTAATCAGAATACCCGCCTCGCGCCCGTGTTGGATATTACCCTCGTGCAAACCCATTCGGCGGAAGCCCCCGATGTGGTGGATTTCATTGCACAAGCTAACCAGCAAGCCAGCGGCAGTAGTGATGAAAAAAACCGCCCGCAAAGCCCGTTGTCTTCTCTATTGCCGATCGAAACCAGTGGTGAATCGCCGGTGCAATCCGAAGCCGGTTCCCCCGACACGCCGTTTAAATTGACCCCGCAGATCCTCACTACCAAGGGCGAAACCTTCAAGCGCGTCGAGAAAAACCCGGAACAGCCAGTGGAAGAGGAAGACGTGCCGGTAGCGGATGAGCGTACCGATGCTACCGAGGAAATTGCCCAATTACTTGCTGAAATGGATGAAGACGAAGCCCGTTATGCCCGCCGCCCGCGCATCCATTTCATTGATGCGGTCAGTGCTAAAAGTGCGGTGGAAGCCGAATACATTGATGCGTGGGTGAAAAAAATTGAGCGCATTGGCAATATCAATTTCCCCGAAGAAGCCATTATGCGCAACCTCAGTGGCAAACTGATCCTCAATGCCACGCTGGATCATGGCGGGCGTGTTGTTGACGCGCAAATTAGTCTATCATCAGGGTATGACGTGCTGGACAAAGCTGCGCTGCGTATTATCAAACTCGCAGGCCCTTACCCCGCATTGCCTGACGAAATCCGCCGCAAGTGGGATCAACTGAACATCACCCGCACGTGGATTTTCCACAGCGGAACCCTAAACACTCAATAGCCAGAGCGTGACCGAAACAACCGTGACCCAAGACACCTTCAACTTGCGTAATCATTTGCTGATCGCTATGCCCAGCATGGGCGACCCTAACTTCGAGCACACGGTCAGCCTGATCTGCCAACACGATGAGTTCGGCGCATTCGGCGTGACTATCAACCGCCCGCTGGATATGACCGTGGGCGAGTTATTTGAGCAACTCGATATTGTGATTGACGACCCGTACATTGCCGGGCAATACGCGCTCAGTGGCGGTCCGGTGCAGGCGGAACAAGGTTTTGTGCTGCATAATGGTGGACGCAATTGGGACAGTACCCTACGCATCAGTGAGGATTTGGCGCTGACCTCCTCACGCGATATTTTGCAGGATATTGCTCATGATCGTGGTCCCTCACACTTCTTGCTGCTGCTGGGGTGTGCGGGCTGGAGTCCGGGGCAACTCGAACACGAAATCAAGGAAAATGCTTGGCTAACCTGTGCTTCCAGCGCTCCTATTTTATTTGAGATGCCGTATCAGGAACGCTGGCGGGGTGCGGCACGTACCCTCGGCATTGATTTAAATTTACTAGGGGTGATGGCGGGTCACGCATGAGTCACATGACTGTGCTAGGCTTTGATTATGGTAAGGCAAGAATTGGCGTGGCGATTACCAATACCCTTACCGGGATTGCTACCCCGCAGTCGACCATTCAAGCACACGACGGTGTACCCGACTGGAATGCGATTAGCCGTTGTCTGCAAGAATGGCAGCCGAAACGCTTGGTGGTGGGAATGCCACGCAAACTGGATGGTTCGGACAGTGCCATGCAGGAACCGATTTTACGTTTTATTCGCCAATTGGAAGGGCGTTATCACCTGCCCGTTGACGTGGTAAGCGAACAACTGTCCTCCCTCGAAGCGGAACAGCGCCTCAAACAAGCCCGCCAAGTGGGGCGCAAACGCAAAGTGCGCAAAGAAGAAATTGACCAAATAGCAGCGACGATTATTCTCGAAAGCTGGATGCAGGAATATACTCATGGACAACAAGAACTATAATATCAACGAATTACTCGACCAG
Source organism: uncultured Thiothrix sp. (assembly GCA_964398375.1). Lineage (GTDB taxonomy): Bacteria > Pseudomonadota > Gammaproteobacteria > Thiotrichales > Thiotrichaceae > Thiothrix. Next base: position 44,790 of record CAYNNA010000003.1, on the reverse strand, counting down.
CTCGAACAGCAAACCCGCGCTTGGATGCAAGTCAAACACATTACCAACCCGGTGATGGTCGGCTTACACACGGGAGGCGTTTGGGTCGCCCAAGCCTTGCACCAACGCTTGGCTATTAACGAAGCACTCGGTGAACTCAGTGCCACGTTTTACCGTGATGATTTCAACCAAGTCGGTTTACACCGTCAGCAAAAACCGTCGCATTTGCCGTTTGAGATTGAAGGTCGTCATGTATTGCTGGTGGATGATGTGGTCTACACGGGGCGTACTTTACGGGGCGCAATGAACGAGTTGTTCGATTTTGGTCGCCCTGCCAGCATTACCGTGATTGCGTTGATTGCGCGTGAAGGGCGTGAATTGCCGATTGAACCGCAAATTATTGCATTGCGTGAAGAGCCGGGCTGTGGTTTCCGTTATCAGGTCAGCGGCCCTGATCCCCTGACGTTGCAATTGGTGAAAGTCTGAACCGCTCATGACAGAAATTCCAGAGCCTACACCCCCTGAGATCATTACCACGCCGACAACGGTGGATTTGTTACGCCACGGGCAGGTCGTCACCCCTGATTTGTTTTGTGCCCCCAGCCAGGAGCCACTCGGTAATCATGGCTGGAAACAGCTTACCCTCGCCACTAACCCGGGGAAGTGGGACATCGTAATCAGCTCCCCCAGCCGCCGTTGCCACGATTTTGCACGCTTGTTAGCCCAGCGTCTCGACTGCCCGTTTGTGGTCGATGCCCGCTTTGGGGAAATGGATTTCGGCGATTGGATCGGCAAAACCCACACCGCCATCTGGGAGCAAGACCCCGAACTCATGCAGCACTTGTGGTATCAGCCACGCCGCTTTATTGCCCCTAACGGCGAGGCGATGGAAGATTTCATCGACCGCGTGCAAGCAGGCTGGCAGGATTTACAGACCTGCTACGCAGGGCAAAATGTGTTGCTGCTGACTCATGCGGGCGTGATTCGCGTGGTGCTAGCAAAAGTGCTCGACATTCTCTATCAGCGTAGCTTGCGCTTTGAAGTGGGCTACGCGCAGCTTACGCGGGTGCGTACCTATCCAGATGGCGAAACGTCATTGGTCGGGCATGGTTTGCCACACGCTTGATTCATGGCAACCTGTAAGGTTCGTGTTTTGTTCGTTTTTTGCTATACTCAGAGACGCAGCCACTGTTAGGGAAAAATTATGGCATACGCATTGCAGCATTTATCAGTAAGTACAGACAAACCCCGTCCCTTGCTCAAGTGGGTCGGCGGCAAGTCGCAGTTGCTCGATGAATTATTAAGTAAAATGCCAAAACGTTATGGTCGTTACGTCGAACCCTTCATCGGTGGTGGTGCATTATTTTTTGCGTCTCAACCCAAAAATGGGTTAATCGCGGATAGTAACCCCGAACTCATTAATTTGTATCAGGCGGTTGCTGATGATGTGGAAGCGGTGATTAACCATCTGGCGCAATTCCACTACGATAAAGAGCAATTTTATGCCGTTCGCGCCTGGGATTGGCATAGCCTTGAACCGAGTTTAGCTGCGGCTCGCACCATTTATTTAAACCGTACCTGTTTTAACGGGCTGTATCGGGTGAATAAAAAAGGGCAATTCAATGTACCGTTTGGTCGTTACACTAATCCCACCATTTTAGATGCCGATAATCTACGCAATGTGGCGACTTTACTGCAACATACCCAGATTGTGTGTGCGGATTACAAAACCGTTTTGCGTGAACACACCCAACCCGGCGACTTTGTGTTTCTTGATCCGCCTTACTTGCCGGTATCGACTTATGCTGATTTTAAACGCTATACCAAAGAACAGTTTCACGAAGAAGATCATATCGAATTAGCCAGTGAAGTCATGCGCTTGCATGAATTGGGTTGTCATGTGATTTTAACCAATGCGAATCATCCGTTGGTGCATGAGTTGTACGGGACTTTTACCTTGGATGTCTTGCAAACCAAACGTTATATCTCTTGCCAAGGTAAAAAACGCGAAGGGCAGGATGTGATCGTCAGTGTTCCCCCTAAAAAAAAGTTTCAACTCAAACTTATCACCGCCTTGCCGGTGCAAATGAGTAAATACCCCTCCACTCGTTACATGGGGTCGAAAAATAAGCTATTGGATGCGATTTGGAGCGTGGCTTCGCAGTTTGAATTTGATACCGTACACGATTTGTTTGCCGGTTCTGGCGTGGTAAGTTACTTATTCAAAACGCAAGGTAAACAAGTGGTTAGCAATGATTATATGGCAATGTCTCACACCATTAGCAAAGCCCTGATCGAAAATAGCGGTGTCACGTTAAGTAGTGCTGCCGCGCAAGCTTTATTGGATACACCAACGCCCGGCGATGGTTTTGTGGAGATGACCTTTCAGGGTTTGTATTTCAGCGATGACGACAACCGCTTAATTGACCGTTTGCGTGCGAATATCAAGCTCATGCCTGATCCGTATCAACAAGCCATTGCCCGCGCTGCATTAATCCGTGCTTGTGTTAAAAAACGCCCGCGCGGTATTTTCACGTATACGGGGGAACGTTACGATGATGGGCGCAAGGATTTAAAACTCACGTTCGCCACACAGTTTTTAGAAGCAGTCGCCACCTTGAATGCGGCGGTCTTCAGTAATGGCAAACACAACCTGTCCTTGCACAAAGACGCTTTGGAAGTTTCACCGAAAGGTTGCGATTTGGTGTATCTTGACCCACCTTACTATTCGCCTTATTCAGACAATGAATACGTGCGGCGTTATCATTTCGTAGAAGGGATTGCCCGCGATTGGCAGGGTGTGGAAATTCAACAACACACCCAAACCAAAAAGTTTAAGTCTTACCCGACGCCGTTTTCTTCACGCCAAGGCGCGACAGTAGCATTTGATACCTTGTTTAAGCGTTTTAAAGACAGCATTTTGCTGGTTTCTTATTCCTCTAATAGTCAGCCGACGCAAGAAGAAATGTTGGCACTTATGGGGAAATATAAAACCCATGTACAAGCGATTCCAGTTGATTACCGTTATTCAATGGGCAATCAACAACACAAAGTCGGGGATAACAAGAATCAGGTAACAGAATATCTGTTTGTGGGGTATTAATGAAACCGTGGTTATTCGGCAACACCACTGTCCGCAGCCCGTTGCGCTTACGCGATGGCCTAGCGGTGTTACGGAACTCTGTGTTGCATGGCAATTTGCGCGGCAAAGAAGCAGATTGCGCATTTTATGAATTGTTGGGAACGGCGGGCATTGTCGATCCCAAAGGTGATGAGACCTGTAGCATCAGCCGTAAGTGGCGTTCTGCTCTGGGGCAAATGGGGTTTCTCTATCCTAAACTGCAAGGGCAGGCGACAGCGTTGCAAGATCAGTTGGGGGCAGCGGATACTATCACGCCCAATGGCGAACGTTTGTTGCAAAATACCACCCTGGGCGGCTGGCAAATCTGTTTCTTGCGGGCCTTGGCGGCTTATTATATTCCGTCGTCGGTTGAACCCAAACACGACTGCTCCGTATTTTCACCCTTACGGCATGTATTGAGCGTGATGGTGGCACTGCAACAACAAACAGGTGATGAATCATTAAGCTTTATGGAAATGGCATTGTTTGTTCAGCGCACTTCCTCCGCTATACCTGCTACTCAGCTTGCCAGCGACATTCTGGCTTTTCGAGCACAACGCGACACTGCACCGTATAAACGCAAATTCGATGATGCGGCACTGCAAACCGCGCAACAGCAAGACGGTATTCAAGCCAATTCACTGAAAGATTATGCCGATACCAATTTACGCTATTTAAAAGTCACAGGTTTGTTTTTGCGCAAGGGACGTGGCATTGCCTTTGCCCCTGAAAAACGCAGCCTCATTCATGCGTTGGCACAAGAAACACTTATACCTGCTACACCCTTGGCCTTACTCCAAGGTTTGACCAATGGCGCAATCTTGCCCACGGATGAAATTGCTGGGGCGAGGGAAGCATTACACGATGTCAGTGTGGCATTACAACAGTACGGTGAACACCCACTAATTCCTGCTGATTTAAGCCAAATTGCTGATATTGCAGGCTTGACTGCTACCCTGCAAGCACGGTTAGATCAGCGTAAAGAAACCGACTACGCTCATCAACAAGCGGGGCAAGTCAGCGATATACTCGATTATCTGGCGCTGTTAACCAAACGCCATCGCAAATTGGTGCGTGAAAACGACGACATCTTGGAAATTCCCTCCTCAGAAGCCCCAGCCTATTTTGAATGGGCTGTGTGGCGTGCGTTTCTAGCCATTAACTCCTTGGTCAAACCCCCATGGGAAGCGCGGCGTTTTGCGATTGACCGTGATTTTTTGCCCGTGGGAACCGCACCCGGTAATGGAGCTGATATGGTGTTTGAATTTGATGACATGGTGCTGGTGGTAGAAGTCACGTTAACCGTTTCATCGCGGCAGGAAGCTGCTGAAGGCGAGCCGGTGCGTCGTCATATAGCTCAAGCCGTTGAACAATATGAGGAGACAGGCAAACAGGTGTTTGGGTTATTTATTGCGGTCAATATTGATACCAATACTGCTAACACCTTCAAATTGGGTGAATGGTATCTCAAGGATGACCGCAAACTGGACTTGCACATTATCCCGTTGGCGCTGGCAGACTTTTCCCGTTTACTCGCAGCCTTTGCCGATCATCCCAGTGAGCTGTTGCCCCACTTAAAGCTGTTATTGCGCGATTGCCGCATGTACGCCAATAAAGATGCGCCGGACTGGAAACAGAAAATCAGCCGATTGGCGCAGCAGTTAGCTGTAAAATAAATCTCCGTGCTTCACCGGCGATTGCCTGAAATAAGTGTGCGTTGGCGATACAGCTCATACACCATTACTGCAATGACTATATCCATAAACAAGTCATTGCTGAGAATCCCTGCATTGTGAAACAGGGAGTTTACAAAGGCACCCATGATAAACACTGCCCGATACCAGCTCCAGCCAATCAGCCGGTAGACGTAATAACCCAGTAGCAATATCCCAGCAAACCCAAAGGTATGCACCAAATTCAGGATGGAATTGTGTACCGGCACAATGTAATGCGCTTTTTCATTGGGTTCGTAGCGGAACAGGTTATTGTCATTGATAAAATAGTTCACGGCATATTCCACCGTATCAAAATTGAACCCGTAACCGAACGGCTGTTGTAGGAATAATTCCGTGCCATATTTGTAGAGTGTGCCGCGACCAACGGCGGAGGCATCATCTAGGCTTACCAGCCGCGAATCCAAGCCTGCTTTGTCTGCCAGCAACACGGCAGCGACTCCACCCAACAAGACCAGTAAACCGGCAATCGGCAACACTCGCGCTGGAAATAAAAACACATAAATCAGTGTTGGCATTAATAACGCAGCGCCCATCGCCGAACGGGTTTCTGACGCAAAAATCCCACCGATCAGTATCACGCTGACCACCACCGCGACAGCTTGTATGCGTGGGTTATCACGGTTTTGCAGCACCAGATACAAATTCAAAATCAACGCACCCAAGAGCATGTAAGTTTGTGGTATCGCATACAAACTCAAACCCGGCGGACGCAGCAAAGCTTCGGTAATTTGTGATTGGATTTCATCACTCAATTCTTTGTTCTGAACCCCCATCAACATGCCATGCAATTTCCACGCAAACTGCACCTCCAGCCCCTGCATAATGCCCACCAATGCGGATGGTAGGGCAATCCCGATGACTAAGTAAGCCAGCATCCGAAACCCGTATTGTTCCACCACAAAAAAAGCCACCAACACCATCAAGTAGGATTGCAGCAATTTCAGCTCACCATTGACAATACTGCCGGGGGACACGTTATTAGCCAATGACACCAGCAAACCGAGCATGGCTAACAAGGCATACACCTTACTCACCAACCCCAAGCGGAACAGGACACCGTAATCGCGCATAATCACCAAACCACCCGCCAGCAAAATCAGAAACGAACGCACGGGCAAACCGGCAAGGTACACATTGTTCAGATAGGCGAGAAAAACGAAATGCAGGGCAAACAAGCCCAAAATGACAGTGCGCATGATTTATGGCTCTTGGTCGAGTTCAATCAAATTGAGGTAAGCTGTCCCCGGCTCCGGTTCAGGGTCATAGCCACGCTTGGCATGAGCGTAATAATCCGACACAAAAAACAGGTAACGCCCCGAAAAGGAGCTGGCAGCGCGGGCTTCACGTTTGTAGTTGCTCACTTCGCCGGGGCCGTGACGGGAATTACCCACGTAACGCGCCGCTTGTTTGCCGTTGCTATCGACCAAATACAAATCGCCATTTTGCTGACGGGAAAGCAATACCCAACCGGGGTTGCCTGCAATCCGTGCGACATGCCCGGAAGCGTTATAGCTGGGTGGGGCGTCTTCCGCATTCCCCGCATCCTGTACCGGCCAGATGCGTTTGGAATGCCCATCCGCAACCCGCACGGCAAACAAACCGCGCCAGTTGCCGTATACCCACCATGCCTGCTGCGCCTTATCGAGGATGAGGTCGCTGTGTTTTACATCGTCCAGCAAACGGCGTGGTTTGGCATTAGCCGCATCGCTAAACGGTATGACAGCAGTGATTTCCTGCGGGGCGTGCTGCGCATACACGACATATTCGCCAGTGGGGTCAACACTTGCCCAATCGAAGGCGCTTTCGTCATCCGCGACTTTGCGCCAAGGCAGGGCTTGTTTGCGGGAAACGTCGTAGGGTTGCAGGTAAATGCCTGAGCCATCCTTGGCTTTCCCGCTTAACACCACCCGCTTGCCATCATCGGAGAAATTGCCTTCGCCGAAGCCGAAGGTGACGTAATCAAAAGCGGGGAAGGTATCCCAGACTTCGGTGCGGGTTTCGTAAGTGGCAAAATCAATGCTGACACGCATCAGGCGATTGCCAGAGGTAAACCAATACACATTCGCTGCTTGTTTATCCCACAATAATTGGCGCTGTTGCAGGTGCGTAGCGGGGTCAGCCGCCGGAACCCATGCCACCAATTGCTTGTCGTTAAGCCGCCATAACGCCGCATGGGGTTTGCTTTGTCCACCGGAACTGAGGGCGTGGGTTTCGTCACGATTGGCGGGTGAGGTACGGCTGTAAAAGTGCTGGGCATGTAACAGCGTAATGACTTCTTCACCTTCCGGGTGCGGGCATTGCTGCTGCATTTCCGCTGCACTGCCGCCCAAACGCCACACTTTCAAACCCGTGTCAGGGTCAAGTTTGAAACCAGCCAGTGGTGGTATTGGTAAGGGGCTGGCACTGCGTTCACGTGCAGACACGCCATTGATTAACAGCAGGCTAAGCAAGCTTATGATCAGCAGATGAAGGGGATGTCTTTGCATTCAATGTTGCTTGTTTGATTATTGTTGTTATTTTGGTGGATTGGTCGTTGAGATTAGCACTTTTATGACGAGGTGAGAGTTTTTTGCGATAACTGGTTTTGTGCTGTGTTTTAATCTGTTTTTAATAGTAAATTGCTTAACTCTGCTTATCGGTATGATTAATCCAATTATCATTGCACATGACATTATTGAGTTTTATTCGTCTACATTACTAAACAGCCAGAGGGCTTTAGTGGTAATGGAAACGGAGAAATTATGCAGTATTTTTTAAACAGGCTGTTGGGAGTGGTGTTGCTATTGGGTTTAATACCCGTATCGGTAATGGCAGAACCCATGCAACGCGGGGGAATCGTTTTAAGCTTTGACGATTGGTTTGTCGATCAATGGCATGGGTTTTTTACCGACTTAAAAGCGACTAACTCAGAAATAGACCCACATTCGACTTTTTTTGTATCGCATTGGCTCACTGATGTAAAAGGTGTTAATCAAAATAGAATGGGCAATGACAGCCATTATGTAAAACTTAAGCAATTAGAAGACGCGGGGCATGAAATTGCAGCACACGGTATTAACCATATTGGCGCAGGGGATGCTCCATACAATTTGGCTTGTGACAAAGCAGCACAATACGTGACCGATGAAGTGCAACCCGGTATTGCGGCAATGGCGCAAGGCGACCCCGGTTTAGCAGGTGATTACGGTTTTATTCCCAAAAGCTTTTCTTACCCGTTTGGGGATCGTTCGGCTTTCTATGACAATGCCATCAAAACTAATACGGGGGTACGTTACCTGCGTGGCACGATACCCACCGATTTTGCCATACCACTTAAAGACACCAATGCGATTTTTCACAAACGCACCGGGGGAACCTACCCGTATTTGGTCGGTGATGGTTTGGATATGATTTACCAAAATGATGTGCCTGAGGTTAAAGCTGCGTTGGATCGCGCCAGCACTAACGATGAAGTTATCACCTTATACGCCCACCGTATCCTCCCAGCGGGTGAAACCAACAATTACGGGATTCCGGCAGCTAAGCTCAAAGAGATTATCCTTTACGCGCACAGCAAGGGCTTGAAATTTTACCGGTTCAGCGATGCATTTGCGGAAGCGCCGGAAACCACCGCTACGTGTGGTGGTAGCGGCGGTGGCACGGGAAACGCTGATAGCCTTGTGTTTTCTTACGCCGAAGACAAAGGCAATAACACCTACCGCGTCGGTCTGCAATGGACGAATTTGCCGCACGATGTGATGCATATCGCCCTTTCCAGCCAACCGGCAACCGCACTCGTCAGTGCCAATACTGGTGGCGCTGCCAATGGCAAAGTAGCAATGAATGTCCCCAATGTGGTGGCAGGCACAGAATACGTGGCAGTCGCGAAATCCGGCAGCACCACCGTAGCGACGTCCAACCCATTTATCATTCTGGCAGGCAATCCACCACCGCCACCACCGGTAGTTGTCGCCGCGCCCACCAACCTCGTTGCTACTGCCACCAGCAGTACACAGGTTAATCTGAGTTGGGCGGACAATAGCAACAACGAAACCCGCTTCGTGGTAGGGCGTTGCAACGGTAGCAGTTGTAATAATTTCGCGGAACTCGCCACCGTGAATGCTAACGTCACCACCTACACGGATAGCAGTGTGCAGCCCAGCACCAGTTACCGTTATCGCGTCTTGGCTTACAGCGGCACGACTGCTGCTACCTCCTATCCGGTGGCAAGCGTCACCACGCCCGCAGCGCCCCCCACAACACTCAATGCACCCAGCAATTTGACGGCAACGGTGGTGAATGGCAATAGAGTCGAGCTGGTGTGGGCGGACAATAGCAATGATGAAACAGGCTTTCGGGTGGAACGTTGTTTGGGTGAAACGTGCAGCAACTTTGCCGTTATCAAGACACAGGGGGCTAATGTCATCACCTTTACCAATACCAATCTCACCACCAATCAGACCTACCGTTACCGGGTACGCGCTTACAAAGGCACAACGAATTCCGCTTACAGCGCCATTGTCAATGTGCAAACACTGGTCAGACCCACGGCATTAACCGCCACCGCGCAAGTAGGTGGTACTGCTACCCTCACTTGGGCAGATAGCAACCTGTATGAAACAGGCTTTAGTATCGAGCGTTGTCAGGGCGGTAGCTGCACCAATTTCACCGCTATTGGCACGGTGGGGGCGAATGTGCTGACCTTTAACGATAGCGGGTTGGTGGCGGGAATACGTTACCGTTACCGGATACGTGCTACCCACGCAAGCGGGGCATCTGCTTACTCCGCTATTTCGAGTGTATTAGCGCGTTAAAGCAGGCATAACGTAATTGTTCAGACCCCGATGAAGAACCTCACCCC
>CAYNNA010000003.1:31145-35014 GCA_964398375.1 uncultured Thiothrix sp. | reverse complement strand
CCCATCTCCTGTCAAGGAGAGGGGTTGGGGTGAGGTTCTTTTAGAGGGCTGTGAACAATTACGAAAAATCTTGTGTAGCATTTCAGCGTGCAGGATGGTTTATTCTTGCTAAGCTCTAACAATCAATTAAGGATAATCATTATTTAAAATAAACAGTGCCATGGGAGTTAGGCTATGCAGCGTTTTATCAAACATTTTATTGGTTATTGTATTTTCTCAGTCGGGTTATTATTAACGCCCGTTACCGTTTATTCGGCATCTGCCGGTGTTGTTTTAACGTTTGACGATACATCTATTGACCAGTGGTATGATTTTTTCGCCGAACGGAATGATGTAAACGCAACGTTTTTTGTTAGTCACTGGCATACCTTATCCAGTCGTCAAATTGAAAAACTGCGTACCTTGCAAAATAAAGGGCATGAAATCGGCTGCCACAGTTATGACCATAAGCCCATTCACCATGCGCCGTATTTGTCTGAAGCCGGTAACGTGAATCTTTACCTTGCAGAACAGGTATTTCCTGCGATTGCCAATATGCAAGCGTCTGGTTTTTACCCGGTCAGTTTTTCCTACCCGAATGGTCGCCGTACCCCAGTATATGATGAGGCTATTCGCCCCCATCTGCCTTATTTGCGCTCTACCACCCCCAATGCGGGGCAAACCTTATCGACTTTGGATGAGCTATACCACAATAGCAGCAAGCGTTACGGCTTTTTATCAGGCGACGGTATCGACAGCGGCTATCAAAAGGAATTACCGGAAATCACCGCTGCGCTGCAACGTGCCAAAGATCGCGGTGAAATCCTAACTTTGTATGCGCATCGCATTTTGCCCGCCGGTGAAACCCACCCTTACGGTATACCCGTTAGCAAACTGAATGCTGTGATTGACCGGGCAAAAGCCTTGGGTTTGCGGTTTTACACTTTCCAGGAAGCCTATCAAGTGGGTAATCGTAGTGGTGCAGCTAGCAGCAACGAAGCTCCCGTTACTGTAAACAGTGGCTTTGTCTCGGCAACCGTGGAAGGTGAGCGGGTGCGCGTGCAATGGGATGGTATCGCTACCGATTTTATCGGCATCGTGCCCGCCAACCAACGTGAGTGGCAAGCTGGCATGGCAGGAGCAAATGCTGATGGCGGTGCTTCCGGCAAGTTAGGGATTACGTTGAGTGCTGCACAGCGGGGGCAAACGTATGTCGCCATCCTGTACCGCAATAGCACCAAAGTGGGAGCGTCCGCCCCCTTTGGTTTTTAACTAGACACGTTCAGGATTCTTTCAAGTTTTTTCGATGATTAGGTAAAGGTGATCGTCGAAAAACCCTTGGTGGATGTCTGGATAAATCTTGCGGAGTAATGCTTTGTATTCGCGGTCGATGGCGGATTGTTTCAAACGGTAACGCATCCCCAAAAACGAGGAAATGCTGCTCACCACCTTGAGCTTGTGTACTGAGCCGATGGCAATTTCCAGCTCATGAAAACTCATGCCCCGCCCGCGTCGCAAGAAATGTTCGGCGGATTCTGGGGTGTATTGCCGATACAATTCGCGAAAGTTTTCACGCGGGCTGAATTGCGAATAACGAAATGCGAGTTTATCCGGCAACCAATGGAAAAACGGTAAGCGTGAGGTGTGGCTATCAAAAAACCACAAGCGATTCGGTGTTTCGATAATTACCAATGAACCACCCAGCGGTAACATGCGCCACGCATCCCGTAATGAAGTGAGACGTTCCGTCAAAGTCATGTGTTCCAGTGAGGCAAAGAAAATAATGCTGTCAAAATTGCCTTTGCCGAAGGTTTGCACCAGTTGATTGGCATTCACGCTTTGAAATTCGGCGGATACACCGTAGACATTAGCGCGTTCGTTTGCCACTTTTAATGCGCCCTGGTCGATGTCGATGCCAGTGACTTGCGCCCCTTGTTCTGCCAAGGCGATGGTGGATGAGCCCGTGCCGCATCCGATTTCCAGAATCCGTTGCCCGCGTAACGGTTTGGCTTGGTTCAACCAAGGTACGATCAAGCGCCGATCATTTTCCAAGCGTTCGGATAAGTGCGCTTGTAAATCTTCTTGGTATTTTTCGGGGGAATAGTGCGCTTCGCTGCGCCAGTCTTGGTGGTAGTGGGTGCGAATGGCGTGTTCAATCCTAGCAAACCCTTGGGGATCCAGTTTGATCTGGTTGTTGCGTAATTGGGTTGGCACAGGCAGCAACCATTGTTTCGCCAGACGTTTGGCAGATTGTTTCATAAAGCGGGATTCCTACTGTAACGACGTGCTTGTCCTAGCTGAGTTGCAGTTCCTTGCAGGCAGCGGTGTTTCACAGTTTATGTGATGTGGGCGAATTGGTGGGGGCGGTAGGATAAAAGGTGTGATTTTGCAGACAGTTTCAGGTTTAGCGGTTGCAGATAGCATCGGGGGCGGAAAGCCCGCCCCCTGCTTTATCCACCAGCTTACGCAACTGGCGTTTATCTTCCTGCCGTTTAGCAGAATTACTTTTTTCGTGGACCCCACCCCGGTTAATAAACAGGTGATGGGCGACGGGGTTGCGCTTACGCGGCTGCTTTTTTGCCATGAGAATGCTCCTGTGTTGGCAGTTTGAACCATTGTGCTTTACCGTGGCGTTGCAGGTAATGCAGATACCGGACAGGTTTGAGAAAGTCCGGCGCTTCGCTGGTGGGGACGAAGCAAAACTTTTTCGGCAATTCCGTGTACAAATAACGCGGCGGCTTGCCGTAGTGGTAATAACGTTCGATACCCTTGAGGCGATTGCCGGTATCAAAGCTGTGGTAGAACACGTCACGAATACCCAGTTCGCGGCGGACAAAGCATAGTGCTGCGGTCAGAATCGCTTCATCCCAGACGTTGGCGTATGGGCGCAATAAAGCGCGGTATTGCTGCATATTGTGTTCGCCATACAATACGTCTTGACTGTAACTCGCTACATTTTTTACCCAATCGGATTGGATTTCTTCGATCAACGCCTGATTACTGGCGAAATCGAGGTCGATCCGCGCCCATGCCAGCGTTTCCAGCACACCATCCTTGCGCACCGGATGCCCGTGATAGGAAAACGGTGCAACGTCACCCTCGGTATCAATCAACGTTTTAAAATACTGGTGGTGATCGTTGGCAAAATTCAGTTGCAATACCAAGTCATACCCGGTACGGCAAATCTGTTTCCAATGGCGGTCGTCCTTGTCCTCCGTCCCCCACTCGTCCAGCGTGAGGATGAAATTCAGCGGTTTGTGGTCGCGGTATTGGGCAATGACCGCTTCCAAATGCCACGACTCCAACATCCCACTGCCTGCCAACGCCAAGGCTTCGGTGACAATGGGTTTGCTTAACAACTTGGCATAAGGGGAACGGCGCAATGCGCCAATCCCCATGCCTTCACCAATGTAATCCTTGAGCAATTGCAGCGCGTAGCTCTCCGGTGCGTAACGAAACACCGTGCGCCCACCACTCAAGCATTCGCGGATCAGTTCAACTTGTGTTTTTTCCATGTTTCACCTCGTTTAGCCTTTCACGCAAATCACTTGGCGCAATGTATGTACGACCTCGACCAGATCGCTTTGGTTCTGCATCACCACGTCGATGTCCTTGTATGCGCCGGGAATTTCATCGACCACGCCTTTATCCTTGCGACATTCAATCCCCTTGGTCTGCGCTTCCAGATCGAGGGTGTTGAAATGCCGCTTGGCTTCGGTACGGCTCATGCGTCGCCCAGCACCGTGAGAACACGAGCAGAACGATTGCGCATTGCCCAAGCCGCGCACGATGTACGATTTCGCGCCCATGCTGCCGGGAATAATGCCGAGTTGCCCCAACTGCGCACTGATTGCGCCTTTGCGGGTCAGGTAGACTTCCGCGCCGAAGTG
>CAYNNA010000003.1:0-31131 GCA_964398375.1 uncultured Thiothrix sp. | reverse complement strand
CTTTTGCACGTAATTGTGGTGGCAATTGATCGCTTCGCGGGTGGTGGTAAACGCAGGCAAGGCTTTGCTGCGTTGCAACGCATCCAGCACCAGCCGCATCATTTCGCGGCGATTGACCAGCGCGTAATCCTGCGCCCAGCCGACGGCTTCCACGTAATCAGCGAAATGCTGCGTGCCTTCGGTGAAATACGCCAAATCCTTGTCAGGCAATTGACCGAGTTCATCCTTTTTGGCTTTTTCGATGAAATAACGCCCGATGGCATTACCCACCCCGCGACTGCCGGAATGCAGCATCACCCATACGTCGTCGCTTTCGTCGATACACAGCTCGATGAAATGGTTGCCGCCGCCGAGTGTGCCGAGTTGCTTGCCCCATTGGCGGTGAAAGTTTTTCAACATTTTCACCAAGCCGGGATGCTTGTCGGTAATCACATCCAGATGCTTACCCATGTTATTGAGTGTAGAACCGTTGATGCTGGGGCGTTCGTGTTCGTCGAAACCGGTTGGCACGCGCTGTTCGATGGCAGTGCGAATGTTGTACAAGTTGTCAGGCAAATCGTGGGCTTTGAGCGATAAACGCACCGCGTTCATCCCACAACCAATATCCACCCCGACAGCAGCGGGAATAATCGCGCCACGGGTGGGAATCACAGAACCCACGGTCGCACCAATGCCATGATGCACATCAGGCATCGCGGCAATGTGGCTGTGGATGAAGGGCAATTGCGAGAGATTTCCCAATTGTGTCAGCGAGCCGCTGTCCACATCGTCAGTAAAAATCTTGACCGGAACCTTGCCCTTATTGAGCATAAAACTGATAGGCATAAAAAAACCCCGTTGGTTTTTAGGCCATCCGGGGTTTTCGACATGCTGCACACGAAGCACCGCATTCTTACACCGGATGACTGAGATCAGTCTCCCGGCACAAGTGCGGGAGACACTAGTTGATTGAATTGCTCCGTATATGTCTATTCAGCATGTTGTGTGTCTCCGTGAAATAAGGTTGATAATGGCGAGAAAGTGTAGCGGTAATGTTGCTAAAGTCAATGGAAATTTTACGTTTGCTGATTAACGCGGTTTGGCATGAGCGGGGCGGAATGCCTTGCAGTGTGCAGGGTCAGCCTCCAAATACGCTGCTTCAATCAAATCCAAACAATACGGAATCGCTGGAAATACCGCTTGCAAGCAATCATCAATCGCTGATGGTTTACCCGGCAAATTCACGATCAAACTGCGCCCACGAATCCCAGCCGTTTGCCGTGACAGAATTGCAGTTGGCACGAATTTTAACGACGCGGTGCGCATCAGTTCACCGAAACCGGGCATCATTTTGCTGCACACCGCTTCCGTCGCTTCCGGCGTGACATCGCGTAACGCAGGTCCCGTGCCGCCGGTTGTCACGATCAAACTACAGCCTTCGACATCGCTCAATTCACGCAATGCGGCTTCAATTTCCGGCTGTTCATCGGGAATCACCCGCGCAACGGCTTCCCATGAGCTGGTCAACACGCGGCTAAACCACGCGTGGATGGCGGGACCACCTTTGTCTTCGTATTCGCCCCGACTGGCGCGGTCAGAAACGGTCAAAATGCCAATACGGGCAGGCGCTGTCATCATGGGAACTCCTATTGATCCTGTTTAAACCCCGACAAGATTAAATTTGACGAGTTTACCACGCTGCATCACGTTAGTGACCGCAGATTCCAATTGCGCACGTACCCACTGATGGGCAGCATCGCCCTCGTGCCGCTTATGCCACAACATAAACATGGTGATTGAGGGCAAATTGAATGGCGGTGCAATGGCTGAAAACTCCGCCAATGCCCCCATGCGTAGCATCCCTGGTGCGAGTGCTAGTAAATCACTGCCGCGCATGAAACTCGCCATCTCTGAAAAATTAGGCACACGTACCGCGACTTGTTGTTCCAATTCGCGTGAAATTGGCGCAGTCACCACGGCGGCACGCTGACCCTCTACCACATTCAGACCGATATAACGTGCTTGCCGGAAATCTGCCAGCGTGCGTGGTGCTTCCCGTGCACTGCCATCAAAAAAGCAACGCGGCTGGTCAATGAACAAACGCTTGTGGAGAATATCCACCCCTTCTGGGGCGATCGGCGAGAGCAATAAATCGGCTTTGCCGGTGCGCAACCATTCCAAGGCGGGGTATTCGGAAATAATCGTGCGCAAGGAAAACGCTTTCACTTCGCTGGCTACCTGCCGGTATAACTCAGGTAGCACCAAGTCACGTTGGAAATCGTTAGTACCCACCGTAAAATTCAGCACTGCTTTTTGTGGCGTGAAAACAGGTTCTGAGGTTAACTGCTGCATTTCGGACAACACTAGGCGCATTCGTTCCCCCAAGTTTTCCGCACGGGCGGTGGCAACAATTTCTTGCCCACCGGTACGCACAAATAAGGGATCGTGAAATACCGAACGCAGTTTGGTGAGGCAATTACCAATCACTGTTTTGGTAATACCCAACTTGTCGGCAGCGCTGGCAATCGACCCCTGTTCCAGTACGGTCAGGAAGACGTTCATTGAATAGCCATCTAAGGCGAGGTAGTCGTTATCTTTCATCTCTATGATGGTAGCAGCTTGTTTTTATTTATAAAAATATATAAAAAAGATTTTGTAATTAGTTTTTTTAAGGCTAAAAACCGCTTGGTGACTAAAAGCAACCGTTCATCAGAATAATGCTAAAATAACAAGCATTAAACTGACCAGTACTAACAGTAAAACAAATAGCAGCGACAATACGCCCAGCACCAAAGAGAATGGATTGACCAGTGTCCCGATGCTGATATACGACCCTAGCAGCTCCCGCGCTTCGCTGGCCAGTGAGCCAATGCTCCACAAACTTTTGGCGGAACTGAGAAAACCCAGCTTCTGCACCTGACCGGCACGGATACCTTGCACCGTTGCACTGATTTCACCTTTGGCATCGTCCAGCATCTGTCCGGCAATGGTGGGAATATCCTTCAGTTCTTCCAACGCCCACCAGAAACGCAGCAACACCAGAATCGGCAATAACACCACGCCCGCCACGATCAAGGCACTGGTCAGCGACCAACTTTTGAGGAAAAACAACCAGATGAAAATCCATGCGTCCAGCGCCACCCCCAACAAGGCAGCAAAACGCACCTTGTCGGCTACGCTATCGACCAAGGGCAATAGGCGTTCAAAAATTGTCAGCAGGCGTCGCTGCTTATCGGGTGTTGCTACCACGGGATGCTACTGCCATCAATATCAAGCAAGCGCCCGGAGTCAGCGAAGGTGACGTTTGCCAAATTGCGTTTCAATGCGGTCACGGATTCTTCCACCGATAGCTCGCCATTCGGGCCACCCATATCCGTGCGTACCCAACCCGGATGCAGCAATACCACGCTAATGCCTTTACGCGCTAAATCGTGCGCTGCACTTTTGTTGACCATATTCAACGCGGCTTTGCTGGAGCGGTAGAGGTAACTGCCGCCGGAAGTGTTGTCCGCGATACTGCCCATTTTGCTGCTCATATTGGCAATGATTTTGCGCTCGCTTAAGGCAACATTCGCGGCGAAGTCTTGCATCATCAGCATGGGTGTCACCACGTTAACGTGCAAAACGTCCAGCCATTCCTCGGCTTGGCAATGCCCGAAACCTTGGGCGCTCCAGCTACCGGATACCCCAGCGCTATTGAAGAGTATGTCGATGGGCTTGCCCTTCAGTTGGGCAGCCAGCACCTTGCGTTGTTGCGTGTTGGTGACATCCAGCGGATGAACGCTGACCTTGCTATTGGCAGCAGCCAGTTGCTTCAGTTCGTGGGCATTTTCAGGGGAACGGCAACAGGCAAGCACTTCCCAGCCGTCAGCCGCATACTGACGAACCAGTTCCAGACCGATGCCACGATTGGCTCCTGTAATCATAATGGTGGGCATGTGAGCATTCCTTCTAATGGGGTGGAAACATTATAGCAGGGTGGATAATGATTGTGGGTTATCGCACGACCAGCAGTTTGATTTATAATTTTAATTTATTGTGCTAATTGGTTTATAATGGGGTCTACGTCTTTCCCGACGAAAATCACTAATAACAAGATGGGGGGTTTACATGCGTGTGAGCAATATCATTCCAGTCATGCTGATGTCTAGCGTACTGGTGGCTTGTGGCGGCGGAACCGGTGCTTCGCTATCCATACCGGCAACGACAACCACAAGTGGTAGCAACAATGGCACGACGACAAACACGGGGACTGGCACCTCAACAGGTGGCAATACCGGCACATCCACTGGCACGACTGGCGGTTCATCCACCTCAACCGGGGGTGGCACAGCAACCGGGGGGACGACCGGTGGCACAACCTCCGGCGAAGACAATACCGGTAACACCACAGACACCGGCAACACTTTCCGTTTGCTGACACGCAATGCCGTGGATGCAGCCTATAGCGATGCACTGGAACGCTTAATCACCGTCAGCTCCTCACCCGATAATGCTTTGAATATCATTAATCCAGCCAGCGGTGAACAACAAGCCGTCGTCTTGAACCTTACCCCTACCAGCTTAGCCATCAGCCCGGATGGGAAAACCGCTGTTGTCGGACACAAAAACGCGGTAACGCATGTGAATTTGCAGACCGCCAGCGTGCTGGATTTTTACAACAACCTCAGTCTGGATATTTTTGATATTGCCCTCGATGCTAGGGGCATTGCCTATGCCACTCCGCAGAGTAACGACCTGTGGGGAACCCTAAAGTCGATTAATCTCAGCACGGGTGTGGTCGAGTCCAGCCTGTCGGTGGTGCAAATGGGTGGTTCCTACCTGCAATTGGCTTCTAGTTTCAACGCGCTTTACCTGTTCGATAAAGGCACACTCCCTGTCGATTTGATCAAAGCGGATGTGAGCACCGCCCCGCCAGTCGGCTTATATGATTCCCCGTATAATGGCGATTACGACATCGGTGGTGCAGCAGGCAAAGGGCTGTGGCTCACGGAAGACGATGCTTACATCCTCACAGCGGGCGAAACCCTGTTCCGCACGGCGACCACGCAAGACCAAGACATGCTTTACCAGCGTAGCGTGTCGGACAACGATAACGATCCAACCACCACCTTGCTGCACGCTGACCATTCGCAGGAGGCGGGGAAATTTGTGGTCATTTTGGATAAGGGCATTACCGGCACAGGTTCTGATTACCGTCTGAAAACCTACAGCACACCACAACTGGTTTTGAGCGAAGAAAAAAAGCTCAGCGAGATGGATTTGAATAACAGCGGCGATCCTGTGATTCCGCAATTCGCGTTCTTCAACAGCGATGGCTCGAAACGGTATGCGGTCGTGAAACAAGGCACGGGAACTTATTTGCAGGCGTTCTAGTCATTAGTTTTTTATATAGGTAAAAGTAGGGGCTATCAATGGAAACCAAGCACATCTTGCCAGTATTAGTGGCAGGCACGTTGTTGACGGCGTGCGGCGGTGGTTCAACCACTTCCAGCACGACGACGGGCGGTACGAGCACGGGGATTATTACGACCAATAACACCAATACCACGCTGGCGGATGCCAGCAGCGTCTATACCGGCAGTCGTGCCTTGGCATTGCTGGATACCGCGAACAGCATGGCATTCGTGAATCTGGTGTTAGGCACAGAAAACATCAACGATAACATTACCGCACCACGCCCAGCCGATGCCAATGCACCCGCTGTAACCAACACGGCACAAGCCAATTTATTGCAATCCCAACGGATTTTGTCTGCACTGGCAGCACAACACCTTAACGCACAGCGCTATCAAGCCCGTGCAGTCAACGAAAGCGATACCTGCCCCGGTGGTGGCACTGCCTCGGTAACAGGCGAAGTGGATGACGCCACTTTCACCGGCACGCTGCAAGTCACTTACAACCAATGCAAAAGCGAAAACGTTGTCACCAACGGCACGGCGATGCTGGTTATTCACGCCGTCAATATCATGTATGCCGCCCCGACCTCCTACACCGTCAGCATGAAAGGCTTGGGCATTCGGGTTGACGATGTACCTTACACCGCAACAGGTACACTGCGCACCGACCTGAACGTTACCACCGGGCAAAGCACTATGCTGGTGAACCAATACCAACGCAACCTCAGCACCGGTAAACAACAACTTGCCGAAGCGGTAAAAATTGTCGTGGAAATCAGTGGTTACACTAAAATTAATGGAAAATTCTGCGAAGGTGAGCAAGGTTGTGTCACCGCCAGCACGGTTAAGCCGTTTCTGTTTGCTGCCGATGGCGTTCCCCTCGAAGGTGAGTTAGCCCTGACTGGTGCAGCCAACAGCAAAGTGCAAGTGATTGCGCAAGGTTACGACACATCGACCCCGCCACAGCGCAAATTGCAGGTCAATCTGGATAGCAATGGTGACGGGGTGTATGAATCACCCTCCGTCCGTCATGAATCCGTGCTGAAAAACTTCTCCGTCAACACCAATACCGCACCAACAGCCATTGTCTCCTTACCAACTGCGGTAACGCTAGGGGCAACCTTCACGTTGGATGGCAGCAAATCCACTGACCCCGAAGGCGATTTCCTCGCGTATCAATGGACAGTGGAAACTGCACCGCAAGGCAGTACTGCTGCGCCCGTCGCCGCCAATACCATGACGGCGAGCTTCACGCCGGATACGCAAGGCACGTATACCTTCAGCCTGAAAACAACCGATGCTTTCGGCAAGACCAACGTTGCCAACAAAAATATCACAGTGATGGCAGCGGCTAACCCCTTAAGTGGTAACGTGATTGATGCCGCTTATAACGATGAGTCGGATCAATTGATTACCGTCAGCAGCCAGCCCGGCAATGCATTGAACATTATTAACCCGACTAGCGGTAGACAGCTCACAGTTGGCTTGCCACTCGCTCCTACCAGCCTCGCGCTCAGTGCCGACGGCACCACAGCAGTGGTTGGTCATAATGGTGCACTGACGCATGTCGATTTGGAGATGGGGGAGATTGTAGACTTCCACAACAATTTGGGCTTTAACGTGTTTGACATCGCATTAGGCAATGACGGCAAAGCCTACGCCACGCCGCCTGCGAATATGCAGTGGAACTATTTGTACGTGATTGACCTTGCCAGCGGTCAAGTGCAGGAAGACAGCGGTACACAACGCCTGTTCGGTGGTGCACGCCTGCAAGCCGTGCCGAGCCTGAAAGCCGTTTACACCCTAGATACCGGCTTTGCGAGCAACGATTTGAACCGCTACGACATCAGTGCCGCTCTGCCGCAGTGGTTGTATGATTCGCCGTACCAAGGGCAATACGATGTCGGTGCTGCCAATAGCAATGTGTGGAGCACTGACGACGGCATGTATTTGCTGACCGCAGGTGGCAGCTTGTTCCAAACAGCGGCACAGCAAAGCGCGGATATGCGTTACCAACGCAGCGTCGCGGATGATGATCGCAACTCCGCCACGTATTTGTTGCACGCTGACCATTCGCAAAAAGCCGCAAAGTTTGTAGCGATTGAAGCAGCGGCTGACAGCTACCGCTTGAAGACGTACACCATGCCACTGCTGAATCTTGATAACAGCTTGTCGTTGCAAGGCTTGAGCATTGATGGCAGTAGCACAGTGGTCAAACCGGGCTTTGTGTTCTTCAATGCGAATGGCACGGAACGCTATAGTGTGCTGAAGCAAGGTGGCAAAAGCTACGTGATGGCGTTTTAATCACTGCATGTTTCCCATAAAAAAGCCCCGCGAATGCGGGGCTTTTTTTGTCTGTAAGCGAGAAGAATCTTACTTCTCAGCTTCCAACGCTTTCTTGCGTTCTTGCGCTTCTTTGATAACCTGATCGGAAACCGATTTCGGGCAAGCGGCGTAATGCGAGAATTCCATCGAGAACTGACCACGACCGGAAGTCATGGTGCGCAGGTCGCCGATGTAACCAAACATCTCAGACAATGGCACGTCAGCCTTGATACGCGCACCGATAGGCGCGGTATCTTGGGATTTGATCATCGCACGGCGACGGTTCAAGTCACCGATTACATCACCGACATGAGAGTCTGGTGCGAATACGTCAACTTTCATGATCGGCTCAAGGATTTGCGGACCAGCTTTTGGCATGGTTTGACGGTAGCCGCCTTTTGCCGCAATTTCAAACGCGATGGCTGAGGAGTCAACCGCGTGGTATGCACCTTCGCGCAGTGTTACTTTTACGTCAACGACAGGGTAGCCAGCCAACGGGCCTTTGACCATGCTTTCCTTAAAGCCTTTGTCGATCGCAGGCCAGAATTCGCGTGGAACCGAGCCACCCACGACTACGGATTCAAAACCATAACCTGCACCTACTTCATTAGGTTCGATGGTGTAATCAATTTTACCGTATTGACCCGAACCACCAGACTGCTTCTTATGGGTGTAGCTGTCTTCGACGCGCTGAGTAATGGATTCGCGGTAAGCCACTTGCGGTTTACCAATGTTAACTTCTACCCCGTGAGTACGCAGCAAGATGTCGACCTTGATGTCCAAGTGCAACTCACCCATGCCTTTGAGGATGGTTTCGCCGGTTTCTTGGTCAGTTTCAACGCGGAAAGACGGGTCTTCTTTGACCATCTTGTTGAGGGCAACACCCATTTTTTCTGCACCGGCTTTGTTTTTCGGTGAGATAGCCAAGGAGATAACGGGTTCCGGGAATACCATCGGTTCGAGGGTGGCAGGAGATTTCGGATCACACAGGGTATGACCCGTCTGCACGTTTTTCAGACCAACCAATGCAATGATGTCGCCCGCTTGTGCGAAATCAATCGCGTTGGCATCGTCAGCGTGCATTTCCACCATACGACCTACCCGTTCGGTTTTGCCGGTGAAGGTATTGAGGATGGTGTCGCCAGTTTTCATCGTACCGGAATAGATACGGGTAAAGGTCAGTGCGCCGTATTTGTCGTCCATGATTTTGAACGCTAAGGCACGCAGTGGGCGGTTAGCATCAACAATCGCGAATTCGCCAGTCGGGTTGCCTTCGATATCGGTTTCAGGCTGTGGCTTAACTTCCATTGGGTTAGGCAGGTAGTCAACTACGCCGTCCAAAACCAATTGCACACCCTTATTTTTGAAAGAGGAGCCTGCGAATGTTGGGAAGAAGTCGAGGTTGATCGTGCCTTTGCGGATGCAGCGTTTGATGTCTTCCAATGCTGGTTCTTCACCACCAAGGTACATTTCCATCAGGTCGTCGTCTTGCTCGACTGCCATTTCGATCAGCTTTTCACGCCATTCTTCAACCAGACCTTCCATATCCGCAGGAACGTCCTGAATGGTGTAGTTCATGGGGTCGCCGGAGTTGTCCCAGACCCATGCTTTACGGGTTAATAGGTCAACCACACCAACGAAATTTTCTTCAATACCAATAGGTAAAGTCATTGGCATTGGGCGTGCACCTAGCACGTCTTCTACCTGTTTGACAACGCGGTAATAGTCAGCACCGATACGGTCTAATTTATTAACATAGATTAGACGGGCAACTTTGGAATCGTTCGCATAACGCCAGTTGGTTTCAGACTGAGGTTCAACACCACCGGAGCCGCAGAATACGCCCACGCCACCATCGAGAACTTTCAGTGAACGGTAAACTTCGATGGTGAAGTCAACGTGCCCAGGGGTGTCGATAACGTTGAAACGGTGACCTTTCCAAAAACACGTGGTCGCTGCCGACTGTATGGTGATCCCACGCTCAGCTTCCTGCGCCATGAAATCCATTGTGGATGCGCCGTCGTGAACTTCACCCAGTTTATGGATTTTGCCCGTGAGTTTCAGGATACGCTCGGTAGTAGTGGTTTTGCCCGCGTCAACGTGGGCGAAAATGCCGATATTCCGGTAAAGTGTTAAGTCAGTCATTTGTCCAAATCTCAAAGAAGAAACGCAGGAACTGCGGATAAGGGGGCGATTGTAATGCATCTTGGAGCATGGAGTAAGGGGAAATTCAAGCGTGAATTGTAGAAATCCATGATTTTTCTGTTAACACGCATTGAATAACGGTACGCGACAAAGACCTCTGCACAGAATCTGCAAATGATTTCCGATGAATTTCCACATTATGGGGATAAAGCCTGCACATCCCACCGGTAGCATACACTCCTGACACTACTCACCGAAACGGGTACTGACGATGACAACAATAATCTTTGGATTACGGTCAGTTTTCCCGACGGGCTTGCAGAAGCCCGTAGACTCCTCTGGATTCCGGTCGGCGGCGCGACACCCGCCGGTCGGGGTTCTATATTTTTCTGCTACCATTTGCCCTCACTTTTCGTTAAATTTCTTGTATGAATAAACATGTCCTCATTGCCGACGACGACCCCCATATCCGCGATGTGATTAGCTTCGCGCTGGAAAAAGCCGGGATGCAAGTGACACAAACCGAGGATGGGCGACAAGCTCTCGACACCTTCCGCCGCCAGGCGGCTGATTTGATGGTGCTCGATATTAATATGCCGGAACTCGATGGGCTGGAGGTTTGCCGCGAAATTCGCAAGTTTTCCGAGGTGCCGATTTTATTCCTGTCTTCCCGCGATGATGAGATTGACCGGATTTTAGGCTTGGAAATCGGTGGTGATGATTACGTTACCAAGCCATTCAGCCCACGCGAATTGGTGGCACGAATTAATGTCATCCTCAAGCGCACTCAGCAGCAGGGCAAGCCAGCCACTGAGGCAGAGCAAGGCGCACTCCGGCATGGCAAGCTCAGTATTCAGCCGGAACAACACACCGCGAGTTGGGATGGTAAGCCGTTAAATCTGACTGCGACCGAGTTCGCCATGTTGCAATTGTTTGCCCGCCAACCGAGCCGCGTGTTCAGCCGTGACAGCATTATGGGTAACGCTTACGACGGTAATGTCTATGTCAGTGACCGCACCATTGACAGCCATATCCGTCACATTCGCCAGAAGTTTGCGGACATTGGCTGCGAAAATGTCATTGAAACGGTGCATGGGGTCGGTTATAAACTTGCCACATGCCAATAAATGCCCGCCTGCCATTTCCACACAAAACGCTGTTCCGCTTGCGGAGTATTCTGCTGTTGGTGATGTTGGCGGTATTGGCTTTGCCGCTGGGTGGGCTGTATTTTTTTCGTATTTACGAGAATGAGTTAGTCCAGCAAACCGAGTTGGAACTGATTTCGCAATCGGCGGCGCTGGCGGCTACGTTTCGGCAATTGGTGCGCCAGCATCCACAAGGTGGCGAGTACGGTTATATTCGGTTTTCTACGTCGCTGACCCGACCCGATCCGCCGTATACCAAGCAACAGCCGCTGGATGACCCGTTTTACACACCGGTTACACCGAGCGTTGATTTAATTGCCCCGATTGAGCCACCTCGCCCGGAAGCTCGCCCTAGCACTCAAGCCGTTGATCCTTTAGCCCGCAATATTGGTGCGCAAATGAATCAAATATTGCGTGATACCCAGCAAGTGACGCTTTCCGGTATGCGTTTACTTGACCCTAACGGTACGGTGATTGCGGGACGCGAGGAGGCCGGTTTGTCACTGGCGCACATTCCTGAAGTCAAACAGGCATTGCAAGGGAAATACGCCAGTGTGATCCGCCAACGCATTTCTGACGAACCGCCGCCGCCGTTGTATTCGATCAGCCGGGGTAGTCAAATCCGAGTGTTCGCGGCGTTCCCGATTATTGAAAACGAGCGTTTGCAGGGTGTGTTGCTCCTCTCGCGCACTCCCAATAATATTATCAAACACTTGTATGCTAATAAGGGCGTGGTATTGCTTGCTACCTTGAGCTTGTTGGTACTGGCGGTATTATTGATTCTATTGGTGTCCTCCACGATTTCGCGCCCCATTCGCGAGTTGTTGCGGCAAACCGAACGGGTACGCCAAGGCGAACAGCGCGAAGTAGAACCCATCCAAAATCCCGTCACCAAAGAAATTGCCCAACTGTCAGAAAGTTTTGCAGGCATGTCTCACGCACTGGCGGAACGTTCCGATTATATCCGCCGCTTTGCTACCCACGTTTCCCATGAATTCAAAACGCCGTTGACGGCGATGCAAGGTGCATTGGAATTACTGCATGATCACATGGAGACCATGCCTACCGAACGCCGTGAAAAATTCATTCAAAACTTGTTGGCGGACACCCAACGTCTCAAACAACTGGTGAATCGCCTGTTGGAATTAGCCCGTGCGGATTCACTGGAAACCCGCCGCGAAACCAGCACCCTACCTGCGTTATTTAAAGCCTTGCACAACCGTTATCAGGAACGCGGCTTAGCGGTGCGGATTCACAACGCCCTGCCCAATACACCGCTGGCGATTGCCCCGGATGCGCTGGAAACGATTGTGATTAATTTATTCGACAATAGCCTACAACACGGCGCGAAACAGATGGATGTGTATGCCCATCACGCTGGGCATACATTGCATTTGCGTTTACACGACAATGGGGAAGGTGTTTCTGCGGCGAACCGTGACAAGATTTTCACCCCGTTTTTCACCACCAAACGCACCAAAGGCGGCACGGGTTTGGGGCTGGAAATTGTCGCCTCTATCTTGAAAGCTTACGGTGGCAGCATCCGGCTAGGGGATGCTGCACACGGGGCGGAGTTTATTCTTGAACTACCCCTGAGCTGATGCCTGATTCAGCACTTCGCGGTAGGTTTGCTCCCGAAACATCGACGTGGACATGCGCACGGTGGGCATAGCCAGGCAGTTGTCCAATACCTTGGGACCGTGAATAAACAGCAATTCCGGTTTGACGTTCACATGCGGCATACCGCCCTGAGCATCACATAAACTTTCCCATTCCACCATCACCAAGTATTCAGCAGGCAAGGTGTAACCCTCCCAGACCTCGGCGGTACGTTTGAGCTTGCTACCGGAACTGTCTTTCATATCCTCCAGCATGGATGCCACGGTGGCGTGACCACTGCCAAGAGTAGATTGCCCAATACGCTTGAGGATCATATAACCGACCATGCCGGTACTTTCTTTGAGCTTTTCCATCGTTCCAATTTCAGCCGCCTCAAACTCGGCTTCTTTGCCCGGCTTAATGCGGTGAGTAGCCATGACCGTCACGGTTTTACCCGAATCAATCGCATAACCGGCAGCCGTGCCTTGCAAATGCTTTTGCAGCCATTGGTTTTGTGAAATCAATTTGGGCAAACTGCTGTGTACCACCCGGTAGACGGGTTCTTCGGGGCCTTCCAGCAATACCTCTCCGCAACGTGCGCAGGCATCCACCACCACGTCTTCAAAAGTTTCGTGGAAAGCCTCGTGGGCTTGCCAGCTATCCCAGTAGGTAAATTGATCAATCCAGATGTGTGACAGGGCTTGGCCCATGTCGGTATTCGCTGCCCAACGCATCCCCATTGGGCAAGCACCCATTTGACGCATCAGGTCAAAGCCGCGAAAGCCGGGGGTTAATGCGGTTGCCAAGCACATTTTAGAACTGGCTTGTTTCATCATGCTCATCAGATTCGGGTCGTTTTTAACCAGTACGCAGTTAATGGCAACATACAAAGGTGACTGCGGTTCTGCGTCAAATAATTGTTTAATATCCACACTCATCGGTTCTCTCCGTAAATTCATGGTTGAACGAATCCGCCAAGCATAGTGCCAAACTTCTGCAAGCCTTGAGTAAACCCCCAGTGGATTAAGGTTTTTAGCAAAACTGGCTGCGATATTTTCACTGGAAATACGACTATCGTGTTTCCGCTACCGGTTAACAGGATGCAGGCTTCCCAGAGGTTAATGCCACGTCAGAATAGACTCGTTAACCAAACCTAGTTCCAATAACCTGCCCTTGGTAGGTTGTAACCTGTCGAGTGAGTGACCCTATGCGCCTTGTGAAAACGTATTTGCTAGCACTGTCATTGTTCTTGCTGTTGTTTAGCCCGTTGCACTTACATGCCTTGGTCGCCCCTGCACAGGTTCAGGTAGAAAGCGAATGGGGAGATGCCAACCCGGATGACATAAAAGCCGTCCTGACTTCGGTCATTGAGGTTATTTCACCGTATATGGCGGGGCGCAATTTTGGCAATGTTATCGTCAGGAATGACAAAAGCGGTCCCATTGCCATCTATGAAAAAAGTCCGAATGACGAATATATCGTAATGCTCAATGTTCAGGGGCGTTACTGGGCGCAACTGGCTTATCAATTTTCCCACGAAATGTGTCATTTGATGTCCAATTACGATCTTGCCCCGAATAACATCACCCGTCAGCAATGGCTTGAAGAGTCTTTGTGTGAGGCGTTCAGTTTGTTTGCACTGGAAAAAATGGCTCAACACTGGGAAACGAATCCGCCTTACCCACATTGGAAAGAATACGCGCCTAAATTCTTGGAATACCAGCAAGACATGGTGAAACAGGCACACCGCCAGCTTCCTAAGAGCATGAAGTTGCCCAAGTGGTATCAAGCCTATGCGAAAACGTTGAGTGCTGACCCCTACGCCCAAGGTCGTGACCTTAATGAGTTAGTTGCCAATCAATTGCTATCTATTTTTTCATCTAATCCAGAAACTTGGGTGACGCTGAATTATTTAAATCTCGGTGACGATAGCGGGGATAAAACCTTGAATAAATACCTAACGGATTGGGAGGGTAATGTGCCATCTACTTGGCAGCCCACGATTAAAGAAATTAAGCAAATCCTAATAAAGGGTTGATCAACAAGCCGCTCTTCGGAAAAAGGTTTTTTGCATAAATAAATTATTTTATTATACGCTATATAAAAATTTGAACTTTCAATCCGAACTGCCTGTCACAAAAAATAACAACAGCCGACAGGAAGGGATATTAGGGTGTATATAATGAACAAGAAACCTCTGCTACTTTTGTTAGCGCTTACCATTTTTATGATTGGGTACTGGATACCCGAAGACCGTCATGTACCCGTTGCCAACGCCAAACCCTATGCGGGTAGCTCTGCCGTGTACGGCTACAAAGTTGGCGGCAGTGGTGCGCAAAAAGGCATCAATATTTTTGCTGACCAAGGTGCAGCCGTCGAAGCTGTTACCAGTGGCTTGGTGCTTTACCGCGAAGATACCCCAAAAGGTGATAGTTCAGTTTGGGTATTGGGCGCGAAATGGCGGCTGCACCACTATGCCAATCTCGACAAGGTTGAGGTTAAGCTGGCATCTTGGGTTAAAACAGGTGAGAAAATTGGCATCATTGGTACGCCTAAACAATCCAAACCCGTAGCGGCTAATTTGTATTACTCCATTCGTAGCCTGCCACCGCTGGTGACAGAATGGAAAGCGGAACAGCCATTGGGCTTGGATCAAGTGTTTTACGTGAATCCGCATGAGTTTTTGACGGCTTACCAAAATGCAGGTAAACCTGAACATTAACCAAATTACTGATCAGAACAAAAAATTTGTACCTCTTGAGTGGTTTGATTATGACGTGCTGCCTTCCCCGCGTTAGAATGCCGCTTTGCAAGCTTTCGTTGTAGGAGTACACCATGCCCGTTTACCGTTCCCGCACCTCCACTGGCGGTCGCAATATGGCTGGCGCACGCGCTTTGTGGCGTGCCACCGGCATGACTGATGCGGATTTCCAGAAACCCATTATCGCCATTGCCAACTCATTCACCCAGTTTGTACCAGGGCATGTCCACCTCAAAGACATGGGGCAACTGGTAGCGCGTGAAATTGAAGCCGCTGGCGGTGTCGCCAAGGAATTCAATACGATTGCAGTGGACGATGGCATTGCAATGGGGCATGGCGGGATGTTGTATTCGCTGCCTTCCCGCGAGTTGATCGCCGATGCAGTGGAATACATGGTGAATGCGCATTGTGCTGACGCGCTGGTGTGCATTTCCAACTGCGACAAAATCACGCCGGGAATGTTAAATGCCGCGCTGCGCTTGAACATTCCCACCGTTTTCGTCTCCGGCGGGCCGATGGAATCTGGCAAAGCGATCATCGGCGGCAAGCTGGTGAAGCTGGATTTGGTGGATGCAATGGTGTCCGCCGCTAACAGTGCCGAAAGCGACGCAAATGTGGAAACAATGGAACGTTCCGCCTGCCCTACCTGCGGTTCGTGTTCTGGTATGTTTACCGCTAATTCGATGAACTGCCTGACCGAAGCACTCGGCTTGAGCTTGCCGGGGAACGGTTCTACGTTAGCGACACATTCCGACCGCAAACGCTTGTTCCTCGAAGCGGGGCGTATCGTTGTGGGCTTGGCGAAACGTTATTACGAACAGGACGACGCATCCGTATTGCCGCGCTCGATTGCCACCTTTGAGGCGTTTGAAAACGCGATGTGTTTGGATATTGCGATGGGTGGTTCGACCAATACCATCTTGCATTTGCTGGCAGCGGCGGAAGAGGCAGGGGTGAATTTCACCATGAGCGACATTGACCGCTTGTCACGCAAAGTGCCGCAATTGTGCAAAGTGGCACCTTCCACCCAGCTTTATCACATGGAAGACGTACACCGTGCGGGTGGGGTATTCGGCATTCTCGGTGAACTTGACCGCGCCGGATTATTGCACCGTGAAGTCGGTACTGTTCATGCAACCACTATGGCAGAAGCCTTGTCATTGTGGGATGTGCGCTTGACCAATGATGCCAAACGCCATGAGTTTTTCCGTGCAGGCCCCGGCAATGTGCCGACACAAGTGGCTTTCAGTCAAAGCAAACGCTGGGAGTCGTTGGATATTGACCGTGAAAACGGCTGTATTCGTGACAAAGCCCACGCTTATAGTACCGAAGGCGGTTTGGCGGTGTTATTCGGCAATATTGCGCTGGATGGTTGCGTGGTCAAAACCGCTGGGGTGGATGACAGCATTCTCAAATTCTCCGGTCCTGCGCGTATTTTTGAATCGCAAGATGATGCGGTAGCAGGCATTCTCGGCGACAAAATCGTCGCGGGCGACATTGTGTTGATCCGTTACGAAGGTCCACGCGGTGGTCCCGGAATGCAGGAAATGCTCTACCCCACCTCCTACATCAAGTCCAAAGGCTTGGGTAAGGCGTGTGCACTGATCACTGACGGGCGTTTTTCCGGCGGCACTTCGGGCTTGTCGATCGGGCACGTTTCCCCGGAAGCGGCGGAAGGCGGCGCGATTGGCTTGGTGGAAGAAGGCGACATGATCGACATCGACATCCCCAACCGCACCATCAATGTGCGTGTTAGCGATGAAGTGCTGGCAACCCGACGTGCGGCGATGGAGGCGCAGGGCAAAGCAGCTTGGAAGCCGCTGAACCGTGAACGTTACGTGAGTGCCGCATTGAAAGCGTATGCAGCAATGACGACTTCGGCATCACGCGGCGCAGTGCGCGATGTGACACAGTTGGAGAAGTAATCACGAAAAGTCGGGGAAGGCGCAACGGCCTTCTCCGACAGACCTCACACTTACTGGGATTACCAATGGTTACGCAGTTCCAGCGTCTTGTCTTCCAGCGTGCGTTGCGCTCGCTCTAAATTGTTTAAGCCAAATTCTTGTATGAGTTGACGGCTAAGCGGCAGAATCCTCTCGGCATCCGCTAGATTGTGGATTAAGGCTACTCGTACTTGGCGTAAGTACGCGGCGGTTATTTCTTGCCCCAGCCGTGCGACTTGCGGGTGTTGAGGTGCTTTACTGCGTAATTTTCGGGTGAAATACAACGCACCGTCTGGTCCTAAATTGCCAGCATTCATCGCGGCATACGCTTGTGCGATCAAGCTCTCAAGACTGTTGTCATCCGATACCGTGGCTTCTTGCGGTACTACGGTTGCCAGCACAGGCGGTGGCGCTACTATTGGTTTGACTTCTGTAATCGCCGATGATTTTTGGGGAGCGGTCGATGCGACGACGGCGGTTTTTTTCTCCTCCGCCTTCGTTACCGCGAGCGGCTTAGGTTTGTTGGCAGTGGAAACGGCGGTTTTTTTCTCCTTCTCCTTCGTTACCGTAAGCGGCTTAGGTTGAGTGGCAGGGGAACTGGCAATTTCAGTGAGTGGTGCGTCGTGATACGTTTGCTGCCCGCGATTCATCGGCAGAACGCTTGTGGTTGCAGCCGGTGTAGTAAGTGCCGCAAGCTGGAGCGGTTCGCTAGGTTGATGATTATCTGTCGTTAATACTGGGTAAGGAGCTGCCACGGTTTCCAAAACAGCATTGCCCGCCACAGCGGTAAAAATACCGAACAAGGTCAATAGTGAGCCTGTCATTAGCGCCTGACCAATGTGTTTACGCGGTATCACACGGTGTGTGCCGCGTTTTTCCAATTGCTGAACTTGGGGTGATAAGGCGGTTGCCAGTACATGCACGTTTGTTCCTACAACGCACAGCAATAAAGCCGGATCTAGGTGCTCATCCAGATACCGTTTTTTGATCAATGGTTTGAGATTTTTTGAAGCATTTTGGTGGCAAGGCGAGTGTTGTCCAGCTTGTGTGAGGAAGCTTTGGAGTTCCCAAGTATCCGGGCTTTCCAGAACGACATAAGCCTGACCATTGTCGTGCCCGTAAGCCAATGGTGCGAGAATCCAAGGCAACGCAAGGTGTTGGGTGGTGCTGCTAATGTGCTGGAATAGCTCATCCAATGCCCACTGGGATGCTTGAGGCGGCAATACATGAATCAAAATGCGCGACTCCAGCCCTTGGTGTTTGACCTGTTCCAGATCGCGTCCTCGGTAGATTTTTCCTGCGCCCGATACTGCTATGCAGCCTAATAATGCATAGCGATTATTCAGGACAAGGTGTTTGCCTGAATCAATCAAAGCCCCCATGTCATCACTCCATTTCGTGTGAAAAATGTTGAAAATATAAAAACTGTAGGATAATTAATTGGTGAAGCCATCATCGCCCAATTTGAGAATGCTTCCTGATACCCTGTGAATATTAGTAATAGCTTAACTTTTCCTTCATAAAAGCCAAGTAAAACCCCCGTGTTACCCGTAACAGCAAAGGGATTTTCAAGCACTAAGAAATCATCAAATCTGCCCGAAACACAAGGACATTGCCATTTAATCTATTGAAATTATTTGCAATAAAAGATGGCTGATTATGCGTTACTAGGCGTGACAATTAACAGCTTGTTGACGTGTGGCTTTCATGCAACTATTGCGACCCTATGGTTCAGTAATAGTTGCTCATTAGATCATTCAGTTGTTTTTTATCAAGAAGAAAATATATTTTATGGAAGAAAAAGAGTGGATTCTGCGAGAACTCAGTCAAATATTAGCTAGTCGTTTATTGGAGAATAAGAAGCAAGCCTGTAATTTCTTGACGTATATTGTTGAGGAGATGCTAGCAGGTCGTGGTGAAAAAATAACCCAATACGGTATTGCGATTGAGGCATTAGGAAAACCAGCAGACTTTTGCCCTACGGATAACCCGGCGGTACGGGTAGAGGCGGGGCGGGTGCGTAAATTGCTGGAAGAATACTACGTCAGTGAAGGCAGCCACAGTAAGTACCGAATTGTTTTGCCCAGCGGTAGTTATCAGCCCGTTTTTGAGTGTTTCCAACCCAGTGTGCTACCGACAGTACAACACGTTTCCCCGAAAAGTATTCAGTCGCAAGGACCTAAGGTGCATATTAGTTACCCCGATACTGAATTGATTCGGGATGATGCATTACGTGGTTTGATTTACAACCTACGCTCGTTATTGCCGATGACCTTGGGTAATTTTCGTGAAACTCGCATCGCCCTAGCGCGAGTCAGTCAGCCTAAAGGGCATAAGGTGGATGAGCTGGAGGTGGCTTGGCAGCAGCATCAGGCAGACTTTCTGTTGCAATGCACCGCAGAAGCGGCAGAGGCTGGGTTTAGCCTCAAATTTGTTTTGTTTCATACGCTGACCCGCGAACAATTATGGTCGGATAGCGCTCAATTGCCACTGCATTATACGCAAGTAACGTTAGAAGCCGTGTTCAGCCAGTTAATTCTGGAAACGTTCAGCCTGCATCGGGGTATTGCGATGGCTTGCTGGAGCCGCTATTGGAAAACCCAGCGTGACATCCCGTGTCATTATCGGGTTCTGGTCGAACATATCCATTTTCTTCAGGACAAGGCAGGGGATGCGAATCTCCAGGTGTTTTTGGAGTCTTGCCAAACTCGCACTCAGCGTTACCATGATGATGCGTTGGCGCATTTGCACTACGCAGTATTGTGCTTGTACGCGTATATGTTGCGCACTGAGTCGACTGCTACACTGGAGATTCAATGGCATCGTCTGGCACTTCGTGCCTTAGAACTCAATCCCGGTAATGCCTTGGCGCACAGCATTTTCGCATTGGAATGCTTTCATCGCGGCGACCATGAAATGGGCAAACTGGAAATTGAAACCGCTCGCCAAGTGAATCCCTTTGATCATACTGGAGGGCATTTGCTGGCGGTAGGGTTGTGCGCTCTGCGGCATTGGGAACTGGCATTCACCGTGTTACGGGATGTGGCAGGACTGGACTCGCGTTACCCTGATCCCCTGCGGGTGGTACCTTGCTTGTTTTATTTCCGGCAGGGTGAATTTGCTAAAGCGGCTCGTTCTGCTCCTCAGTTTGCGGTGCTGGGGGGATGGGATACCTTTGGTGCCTTGGTCAACCATTGCCGCTCGGATGATTGCAAGGGCTGTATCCAAACCCTCAGCCGCTCTGTGGATAAGTTGCCACCTAACCCTAGCCATCACACGCTACCCGCCAGTAATTTCTGGGAAAATATTCAACCGAACTCGGCAAAGCCGAAAGTATCCGGTCTAGCAGTGTTAAGTGAAACGTTGACGAATACCCTGACTTCTTCGCAATGAATCGCTAAAGTGCATTCAACGCTAGATGACCGCGCCGCGTCTCCCGTATACTTTAAGCCCCCTGTTGTTGAGATGACTCATGAAAGACGCAATTATTGTCGGTGGTGGCATTTTAGGCATGTTGACTGCCCGCTTCCTGCACGAAGCCGGTATGAAAGTCATGATCATCGAGCAAGGCGAATTGGGTAAAGAGTCAACATGGGCAGGCGGTGGTATTTTGTCACCGCTTTACCCCTGGCGCTACCCAGATGCCATTTCACGGCTGACCCAATACAGCCAGCAACATTACCCCGCCTTGTGCGACACCTTGCAAGCCGCGACGGGAATTGATCCGCAATGGATTCGTTCCGGCTTAGTGTTTACGGATGCGAACGACTCTGCTAAGGCACAAGCATGGGCGCAAACTTGGGGTTACGCTTTGCAAGCGCTAAACTCTGGCGATGAAATGCACACGTGTGAGCCACAATTAGCAGAATCATTCCAGCAGGGCATGTTTATGCCTGACATTGCCCAAATGCGTAATCCTCGGATTGCTGACTCGTTACGCACCAGCTTGCGTTTGCTACCGATTGAAATTGCGGAACACTACCCCGTTACTGGGCTGGAAACGGCTAATGGGCGCGTGACCGGGGTGCAATTGGGTAATGAGGTCTTCAAAGCGAATAACGTCATTCTCACCACGGGGGCGTGGACGGGTTTATTCCCAGAAATGCAGGCATTGAACGTGGATATTCGCCCAGTGCAGGGGCAAATGATTTTGTTCAGGGGAGCAAAAGGTTTGCTCAAACGCATTGTGTTGCATGAGGGGCGTTATCTGATTCCACGTCAAGACGGGCGTATTTTGTGTGGTTCCACCTTGGAAATGCGCGGTTTTGATAAACAAACCACCGCAGCAGGCTTGAATGAACTGCGCGAAACGGCTTACGCGATTATGCCAGCGTTACGCGATTTACCCATCAATAACCATTGGAGCGGGTTGCGCCCCGGTTCACCGAATGGGGTTCCCTATATTGATGAGCACCCCGAAATTGTTGGGTTGTATGTGAATGCGGGGCATTACCGTTATGGCGTAACGATGGCGTTGGCATCGGTGCAGTTGCTGACGGATGTCATGCTGGGGCGCACACCTTGTATTGATCCGGCACCTTACCGCTTGGATGCAGTGCGCGAACCGAGTGCCGAGTTTATGAATTAACATTCTCACAGTGTCGGTCATGACCGCGCGGCGACCGGCGGCACACGCCGCACCAACCAAACGCCTAGCATGGTCAACCCCATCCCCAACCATTGAAGCAAGGTTAACCATTCGTCAAACAGCAACCACGCAATCAGTGTCGTCACCGCCGGAGTCAGGTAAAACAAGCTGGTAACATTGGTTGCACCTTGATGCCGAATCAATAGGTTAAGCAAGCTGATCGCCCCCAAAGACAGCACCACCACCAACCATCCCAAGGCAAAAATAAAATTGCCCGTCCACTCAATCCGCCACTCACCAATCACGGGTACAAGCAACGCGGTGACGAGTAACGACGGCACAAATTGCACCACCGATCCCGTGCGCAAATCAAAATGCGAGCAGAAGCGCTTTTGGTACAACGTTCCAAACGTAATGCCAAGCAACGCGCACAATGCCGGAATCACCGCTTCCCAACCAAAGCTATGCGCAGCCCCTACACTGGCTTTTTCCGCCAGCACGAGAATAACACCCAGTAAACCCGTCGCAATCCCCACCCATTGATAACGCCGCACCGTTTCGCCCAGTAAAATTCCCGCAAACAGTGCTGTAAGCAACGGCTGCAAACCCACAATCAAACTGGTTAACCCAGCAGGCAAGCCGTGACTAATTGCTACAAATACCCCACCCAAATACGTCGCTTGCAACAGCAAACCCGCCATTGCCAGATGAAATAATTGCTTAGGACTGGTTTCCCAAACGACCTTTCCCGCCCACGCCAAGACAGAGAGGGCAACAATCACCAGTACGTAACGCGCCACCAGAAACGCCAGCGGATCAGCATACGGTAAACCGTACTTTGCGCCGATAAAACCGGTACTCCACAGCAACACAAACAAAGCTGGGAATGCGCCCAGCAAACGCGGTGGCAGTACCATGCAATTCCTGATTTAGAGTACGGACAAATCCGCCACGCGCAAGAACAGCCCACGCAAGCGGTTCAACAATGCCAAGCGGTTGTTTTTCATATCCACATCGTCCGCCATCACCATGACATCATCAAAGAACCTGTCGACCGGTTCGCGCAATTCTGCCAAAGACAGCAACGCGGCTTCGTATTGCCCCGCAGCAAACAACGGTACAACTTTGTTTTCCTGATATTGCACCGCACTGGCTAATGCCTTTTCTGCCTCAAGCTGCAACAACGCTGGATTGATGCTTTCCGGTAAATCGCCGTCGACCTTTTTCAAGATATTGCCGATGCGCTTGTTCGCAGCCGCAAGGCTTTCAGAAGCGGTTAATTGGCGGAACGCGGCAACGGCTTTCACACGACGGTCAAAATCCAATGGCTGGGTAGGCTTGAGGGAGGCAACCGCTTCCACCAATTCCGCGCCGATGCCTTGCTCCTGATAGTACGCCCGCAAGCGTTCGAGGATGTAATCCAATGCCTCTTGCGTATCCGGCTTACTGCCCAGTTGTGGGGTTAAACCGTCTGCGGCTTTGTCCAGCAAGTCTGCCAAATCCAGCGGCAATTGCAGTTCAATCAGGATACGCAATACGCCCAAGGCGGCACGGCGCAACGCGAACGGGTCTTTTGCACCTGTGGGTTTTTGCCCAATACCGAAAATGCCGGTGAGGGTATCCAAGCGTTCTGCCAATGCCAGAATACGTCCGGTAGCCGTGGCAGGCAGTTCGTCACCCGCAAAGCGCGGCATGTATTGCTCTTCCATCGCGCTGGCGATTTCTGCCGCTTCACCATCATGGTTGGCGTAGTAGCGCCCCATCGTGCCTTGCAGTTCGGTGAACTCAAACACCATGCTGGTCACGAGGTCGCACTTACCAAGCTGGGCAGCACGGATAGCCAAGGCTTCATCCCCGCCCATGCGCTTGGCAATGTCTGCCGCCAGCAACGCCACACGCTCGGACTTTTCGTAGAGCGTGCCGAGTTTTTGCTGGAACACCATTTTCTTAAGCTGTTCGCGGCGACTTTCCAACGTTTGCTTTTTGTCTTGCGTCCAGAAAAATTCGGCATCGCTGAAACGTGGGCGGATGACGCGCTCATTTCCGGTGGAAATCTGGGAAACATCGCGGCTTTCGATATTGGCAACGGTGATGAAATTCGGCATCAATTTGCCCGCAGCATCCACCAGTGCGAAATATTTCTGGTTGTCCTGCATGGTGGAAATCAGCGCTTCCTGTGGCACATCGAGGAAACGTTCCTCAAAACGCCCTGCGACGGGAACAGGCCATTCGACGAGGGCGGTGACTTCATCCAGCAACTCTTCCGGCATAATGGCAGTGCCGTCGAGTTCGGCAGCAAGCGCTTCAACTTTAGCCTTGATCATGTCACGCCGCGCTTCAAAGCGAGCGATCACATACGCATCACCCAATTGCACGGCGTAATCGGCTGGCGTGGTAATCGCGACGGCAGCGGGCGCATGGAAACGGTGTCCACGGGTTTCGCGTCCGGTTTTGATACTGAGAATTTCGGCATCAATCACCACATCGTCTGCCAGCATCACGATCCAATGAATCGGGCGCACGAATTCCGCCGTGCCGCTACCCCAACGCATCCGCTTGGGGATAGGCAATGCCGCGAGGGACTTTTCAACAATCGCAGGGAACAACGCCGTGGTTTGTTGCCCAATTTGTTGCTGGCGGAAGATCAGCCAGCCGCCTTTGTCGGTATCAATCTGTTGCAAGTCCGCAAACGCCACGCCACAGGAACGCGCAAACCCTTCCGCTGCTTTGCTGGGGTTGCCTTCTTTATCAAACGCGGCAGCCAACGCCGGGCCTTTGCGTTCAATAATTTGGTCAGCTTGTTGCTTGGGTACGCCTTGCAACCATACCGCCAGACGGCGTGGCGCGGCATAAGCGTGTACTTCGGCAGCGACCAAACCCGCCTCAGCAAGACCCGTAACGATACCCGCTGTGAAAGCGTCGGAGAGTTTTTTAAGGGCTTTGGGTGGCAGCTCTTCGGTGCCAATTTCCACCAATAAATCGTGCAAATCGTGGTTCATTATTTTTCTCCTGCGGACAGCATCGGGAAGCCCAACGCTTCACGGACGTTGTAATAAGCTTCGGCAATCGCCCGCGACAAGGTACGTACCCGCAAAATAAACCGTTGGCGTTCGGTTACGGAAATCGCTTTGCGTGCGTCCAGCAAGTTGAAGGTATGCGAGGCTTTGAGCATTTGTTCGTAAGCAGGCAAGGGCAACCCGGCTTCGATCAGGCGTTGGCTTTCGCGTTCGCACACATCAAAGGTGTGGAACAGCTCTTCCACATTGGCGTGTTCAAAGTTGTAAGTGGATTGCTCGACCTCGTTCTGGTGATAGACGTTGCCATAAGTGACCACGCCTTGCGGGCCTTTAGTCCACACCAGATCGTAGACACTTTGCACATTCTGCATGTACATCGCGAGGCGTTCCAGACCGTAGGTGATTTCACCGCTAACGGGTTTGCAATCCAAGCCGCCGACTTGCTGGAAATAGGTGAACTGGGTCACTTCCATGCCGTTGAGCCACACTTCCCAACCCAAGCCCCATGCCCCCAGCGTTGGCGATTCCCAGTTGTCTTCCACAAAGCGGATGTCATGCACCAGCGGGTCGAAACCGAGCATTTGCAGTGAGCCGAGGTACAGTTCCTGAATATTATCCGGGGAGGGCTTCAGCAACACCTGAAACTGGTAATAGTGTTGCAGACGGTTGGGGTTTTCACCGTAACGCCCATCTGTGGGGCGACGTGACGGTTGCACATACGCCGCACGCCAGGGTTCAGGGCCGATGGAGCGCAGAAATGTTGCCGGGTGGAATGTTCCCGCGCCCATTTCCATGTCATAGGGTTGCATGATGACGCAGCCCTGTTGCGCCCAGTAATCTTGCAGAGCCAGAATCAGCCCTTGAAAGGTGGAAAGGTCATAGTTAGCCATAACTTACTTGCTTTACGTTTATGCCTGAAAGGGGGCAAGTATACTGCAAGCTGCTGCGGCATTCAGCACTCTAACCGAATGTGCGGTAGGAAATCGGAGTTTTCTGGCACATCTTAGTGAGTCAAAATCCGCGCCAACACATAACCGTCCCGAATACTCAAAAAGTGCGAGCGTGGCACTGTCCAATATTCAGACTTGCCGCGCAGGGCAAAGGTATTGTTCATGTCTTGGCTGTAAGTCGGCACGACAAAATCAAAGCGGTCGGGGCGTATCTGGTTATCCCGCACCACCGACACATAGCGAATCGGTGGATGCGGCTGATGATTCAGCCAATACAAAAACCGCCCCGGTTGTTCCACCCGCAGGTCATCGTATAAATCGTCGGCATCGCCGCTCCATTTGCCAAAGCCCATCATTTCCGCAAAAAAGCCCATTGGGGTATCGGTTGCCATACTCGCCAGATCCGCGCTGGGTGTGCCAACGTGCGGGGTCGCTATCGTTACCAAAGCATCCACCGGCACACTGTTAGCGCTGACCAACCAAGCGCGGGAGACGATGCCGCCTGCCGAATGCCCTACCAAGGTCAGTGGCTCCTGACGCTGGGTGTGGATGTGTTGCAAATACGTGTTCAGCCAATAGGTTTGCAGCATAATCGGCGCACGCAGTGGCAATTCCACGGTGTAAAAAATGCGTTCCGGCTTTGCAGCGGGGGTACTGAAGTTGTAAGCCCCCTGCTGGGTCATGACTACATTACCGCCGTCTACCCAGTCGTATTGCTGCAATACCGGGGTAACGCCTTGTTTGCGCCAATCCATGCCATTGCCTTGGAAACCGTGTACCAGTACCACCGTTTGCGCCCACAATGTGGCGGGAAATAACAGGATGCTGGCTGCTAGTATTATTAAATGACGGATTTTCATGTAACCCTCCACTGCTTATCGTTGTGTTAGCCAATGCTAATATTACCAGTCAATTCTAACCTAAACATTGAGTTTCCTCATGACTATACGCTGTATTGCTTTTGACCTTGACGATACCCTGTGGGCGGTAAAACCAGTGATTGAACGTGCTGAACAGCGCTTTTATCGCTGGTTGCAACAGCACTATCCACGGATTACCGATAACCATTCGCCGCATGAACTCATTAAACATCGCATGAACTACATGCAGCAGTACCCTGAATTGCATTATAATCTTACTGGTTTACGTAAAAACTGGCTGGCAACGTTGGCGCAGACGCACGCATACCCCGATACCTTGGTGGAGGCTGGGTTCGAGGTATTTTGGCTGGCACGCAATGAAGTGACCTTCTTTGAAGGGGCGTTGGAGGCGCTCGAGTCACTCTCGGCACACTTTTTGCTTGGTGTTATTAGTAATGGTAATGCCAGTGTCCATCACATAGGCGTTGGGCATTTGTTTCAGTTTGCTCACAGTTCTGCGGATGCTGGCGTCGCGAAACCACACCCTGCGATTTTTCATCAAGCATTAGAATACGTAGGCATTTCTCCGCACCAAGCCGTTTATGTGGGTGACGATCCGGTGCGGGATATTCAGGGGGCAGCCAGTGCAGGCTTGCGTACCGTTTGGTTTAATCCTGACCGCCAAGTATGGCCGGGCGGGCAGGAACCGGATGCGACCATTCACCATCTTGCGCAACTGGAGGCTGTCATTACAAAACTATAAATAATAATTATTTGTTAGAGAGGAGGCATTGCTGACATGCGACATAGCCGAACCACGGATACCGAGTCACGCACCCGTCAGGCGTGGATTGAACGCTTTTGGGTGTCCGATAATGAGCGCGATTTTTACCTGATTGGGCAAATCATTGATAATTTGCTGCAATCCCCCCCGCCGACTGACCCTTTACAACCCTGTAGTTTGGATGTCGCCGAAATCTTGCGCCATTTGGACGTGGATCAAACCACTTTAATGGCTGCCTTGCTATGTGATAGCCGTTTCCAGCAAACCCTGACGCTGGACGAGGTAGAAAAAGAGTACGGGCAAGCCGTGCGGCGTTTGTGTGAAGACATGCGCAATCTGCAACGCTTCCGTGATTGTGTGGAAAATACTGACCCTAGCAGTTCCCGCCAAGAGCAAGGTGAGCAATTGCGGCGTATGTTGATGGCAATGATTAAAGACATCCGCACGGTGTTGATTAAATTGGCGTGGAGCCTGCAATACCTGCGCTTGCTGTCGCGGGAGGAATTGTCGGATTTGCACCGTTGTGTGGCACGGCTGAGCATGGATTTGTACGCGCCGCTGGCGAACCGTTTGGGTATTAGCCAAATCAAATGGGAACTGGAGGATTTGTCGTTCCGCTTTCTGCACCCGGACACCTACAAAAGTATCGCCAAATCCTTAGCCGATAAGCGCATTGAGCGCGAGCAATACATTGCCGATTTCATCCACACCCTCAAGGTGCTATTGGTAACGCATGACATTAAAGCCGAGGTGTACGGCCGCCCTAAACACCTGTATAGCATTTGGAAGAAACTCAGCCGTAAGCAGATTGGAATTGATGAACTCTACGATTTACGTGCAGTACGGGTGATAGTGGAGGATGTGACGACTTGCTACCGTACCTTGGATGTGGTGAATGATACTTGGCGGCATATCCCCGAAGAATACGATGACTACATTCGCACCCCTAAGCCCAATGGTTACTCCTCCATTCACACGGTGGTGGTAGGGCCAGAAAGCAAGTTTGTGGAAGTACAAATTCGTACCCATGACATGCACCGTTTCGCTGAGTTGGGTGTGGCAGCTCACTGGCATTACAAAGAGGGAGGGCGTCAAGACCAAGCGATGAGTGCAGCGATCAATGCGATGCGCCGCTTATTGGATAGCAACGACAGTGACAGTGATTTGATGGAGGATTTCCGCACGGAAGTCTTTAACGACCGGGTATTTGTGATTACGCCCAAGGGTCGGATTATTGACATGCCGAAAGGCTCAACCCCTGTGGATTTTGCTTACCATGTGCATACCAGTGTCGGGCATCGTTGCCGAGGGGCAAAGGTCAACGGCAATATTGTGCCGCTCAATTACGCGCTGCGTAATGGCGAACAGGTCGAAATTCTCACCAGTAAAAACGAGCACCCGCGTCAGGACTGGATGAAACCCGAACTCGGTTTCGTGAAATCCGGCAGTACTCGCCAAAAAGTACGCCAGTGGTTTAGCCAGCAAAACCATGAACAGAATGC
The DNA here is from genome assembly GCA_964398375.1 of uncultured Thiothrix sp. GTDB lineage: Bacteria > Pseudomonadota > Gammaproteobacteria > Thiotrichales > Thiotrichaceae > Thiothrix. The sequence continues at coordinate 2,134 of CAYNNA010000003.1, read as the reverse complement.
CAAAGACGGCGAACGCATTCTTGAGAAGGAACGCCATTTGCTCAATTTGGGTAAATTGGATTACGCGGAATTGGCACGGCATTTCAGTCGCCCTAGCGAGCGTGATTTCTTGATTGCGGTGGGGCGTAATGACGTGTCCCCGGCGCAAATTCGCCGCTTTCTGTTGAATACGCATGAAGCCGAATTCAAATTACGTAAAACCCGTAGCCCGGATGTGGTGAGTAGCGGTATTGAAGTGCGCGGGGTTAGCAAGCTGTATACCCAGTTGGCGACCTGTTGCCACCCGGTCAATGGTGATGCGATCGGCGGGTATTTGTCGCAAGGGCGTGGCGTGATTGTGCACCGTGCCGATTGCCCCGATTTTGCCAACTTACGCAAGGAACGTGAGGAGCGCATTATCGAGGTGGACTGGGGCAACCATGCGGCGGCGTATGCGGCAGACATTACGGTTTCCACCTACAACAAATCGGGCGTGTTAGGCGATATTGCCAATCTGCTGGCCAAGGAAAAGGTGAATATCCACAGCCTGCATACCCGCGACACTCACGACCCTTGCCTAGCAGTGATGGATTTCACCCTAGAAATTCGGGATGTGCAACAACTGGGTGAGGTGCTGGAAAAGCTGTTGCAATTGCCATCGGTGATTGATGCGCAGCGCAAGGGGTGAGTGATGCCTAGAGTTGGGGTTAAGCGTGTGTTACTGCCCCAACAAGGCTTTCTTCAAACTCGCTTGCACCGGTCGTTCCCCTAGCCAAATGCTGAACAAGGCTTGTTTGAAATCATGCCCCGTAATCGTGGCAGCCGGTTTGCCATTTTTGACAATGGCAAGCTTGTTGGGGGTGTAGATGAAATCATAGACATCACCTTCCTTAATGGCTTCTTTGAACACGGCGATTAATTGTTCGATGCGTGGCTGAATATTGGGGATATTGTTGGAGTGCTTAAAACCGTCACGCACCGCTGATTCCATATTTTCGCTAGTGATCATGGCTGAGGTGATTTCCAAACGCATGGCGCTGGGTTGATCGCCGCTGATGATGGCATTGGCATCGGTGCTTTTTTCCTGCACATACAAGCCCGCGTTATAGAGGTTGAAAAATGCCTTGGTGCGCACGCCTTTGCCATTCAGGGTCAGGGCTTGCCCTGCAAAGGTTTGTTGGGTGGGAAATTGATCGGCGCTGTGACCGACTACCGGTAGTAAGCACAGTAAGGTTAGCCAGAATTTCAATAGGGTCTGCATGATGTCCTCCACATTTTGCTGTCATGATAACCGCTCATCTATACCACGTTGGAGCGCCTGCCACTAGCTGCTAGACTGGTATAATCCGATAAACTATTGATAAAAATAACGCCATGAATACCGGACTCATTATCTTTTTCGCCCTGTTGGGTGGCCTGCTGTTATGGGGCATCCTGTTATATAACCACTTGGTGTTACTCAAAAATAATGCCGAAAAGGCATGGAGCAATATTGAAGTGTTGCTGAAGCAGCGCAATACCGAATTGCCCAAGTTGATTGCGGTGTGCAAAGAACACATGGAATACGAGCAATCCACCTTGCAAAAAGTGACGGAAGCGCGTAACCGCGTGGTCAGTGCCATGCAATTTGGCAATATGGGGGCGTTGGAAGCCGCCGATAATGCCTTGCGGATTGGGTTGGGAAATTTGTTCGCGGTGGCAGAAGCTTACCCCGAACTCAAAGCCAGCGAGTCATTCCAGCACTTGCGCGAACGCATTACCGGTTTGGAAGACAGCATTGCGGATCGTCGCGAGTTTTATAACGATTCTGCCGCGCTCAATAACACCCGCATTGAACAATTCCCCGATTTGATCATTGCGAAATCGTTCAGTTTTAAACCCTTCCGTTTGTTGAGTTTCAAGTCTGAGGAAATCGCGGATGTGGATGTGGCTGCGCAATTTACTGCCGGAACCTGAGCCGGTTGCGCCATTTGCCGGCGATGCGGATGGCATCAATTGGTATAACGTCGCGCAAAATCAGCGCTTTGCGGTATTACGCAAGGGTGGGCTAATCAACCTTGCCAGCACTTGGCGTTTCGCGCTGTTTGGGGCGGCGGGGTGCTTTGGAACTGTTCCGAAATAATTTCCCTCTTTTCTGCTAACAGAGAATGGGGGA
>CAYNNA010000002.1:0-70464 GCA_964398375.1 uncultured Thiothrix sp. | reverse complement strand
CAGCGCGTCTTCATCACCGAAAACAAAACCAACGGGTTGAGCTTTCCCGCCACGGCGCAAGCCATCGTGATTTTTGGCCTTGGCTATGGCGTGGATGCGTTAGCAGAAATCCCGTGGTTGCACACCCGCCAACTCATTTACTGGGGCGACCTCGACACCCACGGTTTTTCGATCCTGTCACGGATGCGGCGCTATTTCCCACACACCCAATCCTTGCTGATGGATGCGCCAACCTTGCAGCAATACGCGCATTTATGCGTCGAAGAGCCGGAAAATGCCCGCTGTGCTGATATACTCCAGCATTTGCAGCCAGAAGAAGCTGCCGTTTACCAGCACTTGCAACAAACCCACCAGCGGCTGGAACAGGAACGCATCCCGATGGCAACTCTCCAACAACAATTGACCCAGTTGAAACATGACCTCGATATTTGACGAAAAAAAATTCTTTCACCTTTCTGAAAGCACCCAGCAGTTGCTGGAGTTTATGTCCATCATCTACGCGCCGATAGCGGCAACACCGTTGTCAAAATTTGCTCCAGTGGCGATGGATGTCAAAGTATTACGCCCCTTGTTGAACGATTTGGTCAACCTCGGTTTTCTGACAGTCAATGGCGTTAATTACTACGCTTGTGTGGACGAGATTCGTGACGAATTGACCCGCCGTAGCCTGCGGACAGGGCGTTTCACTGCCTTGGCAAAAGTGGTCGAAACGCTCATGCCTACAAAACCCGCGCAATGGTACGCGGAAAAGTACTGGTCGGATGCGGATCAAGCCTTGCGCGACATCCGCCTACAGGTATTGCTGGGCAATGGCAGGTTGCTGGCAACGCTATTGGAACGCGCCAACAAACAATACGCCAACAGCCCCAAATTCCAGCCGCACCCGTGGTTCACCCTGTGGGGTAATGTACCGGACGAGGCGTGGATGCCATTTTTTTCCACTGAAATTTTTCTGCAATTTATTGCCCCGATTTATCTATCCGTCGCCGATAGGAATGGTGGAAATGCCAGCTCATTATGGGCGCATTGCCAGCAATTATTGCGAGCGGAGCAGATGGATACCGCCGCACTCTGGACAGTATTTGGCGGCACGTATTATTGGCAATTGTTCCGGCGTCAACAATGGGATAGCCCCCTGGCTGCCGAACCACCAGCCGATGCCGGGGTACGTTTGGAATACTGGCATTTATTCGCTAGTGCCCGTGCCATTTCCCAAGGCAAGCGGGCTGAGGCAATGGCACTTTATCAGGCAGGCTTGAAACTGCTGCGCAAACGCCAAGGTAGCCGCAAGGCACTGTATGGCACGCCGCTGGAAATGCTGTACGTCATTGCTCTGATATTCGACGACACCGATAAATCCCAGAAAGAACTCGATGGCTATTTCAAAACCTTCATGGCACAGAATATCGGCTATGGGGCATTGTATGCTTTCCACTCCTCCCGCCAAACTGGGAAGGTACAGCAACTGTCCGGTGTGGAGATTATTTATCAGACTTCCCCCCTAACTTTTCTAATTGCGCTGATCGTCAGGTATTGGCTGGGGCAAACGATGCCCCCCGCATGGTTGGACGATGCGGTGAAAACCTGCCAGCAAATGCAGGTGATTGGGTATGTCTGGCTGGCAAACGAATACGCTGCCGTGCTGGCGCAACTGCTGCCGAGCAAAGACAAACGCAAACCCACGTATGTTGATTTGTCCACCACCGCGCACACCAAAGCGGGCACACAACCCCTGATTAGCCTCTACCAGCCGCAAGCCGAATGGGAGCGCGGCTTACAGGCATTGCAACGCATCGGTGCGGCTACCCCCGCCAAATCCGCAGCCACAGCCAAAGTGGGGGCAGAACGGGTGATTTGGGAATTGACCAAGCAAAAATACGCCTCTAGCACGGAATACGGCATTTATCCCACCCTGCAAAAAGCCACCAAAACCGGCTGGTCTGGGGGGCGCAATATTGCCCTGAAACGCCTTGCTACCGAGCCAGAAACCGTTCCCGCCTTGACCGAGGAAGATCGCCGTATTTGCCAAGGTATCCACCTTTACAGCTATGGCTATTACGAAAAAAGCTACGAATTGCACCTCGTGAACGTCTGGCAACACCTGATCGGGCATCCCCGCGTCTTCTGGGCGGGAGCAACGAATTCCCCACTCGACATCCAGCCGGGACGTGAAGAACTGCAAATCCTCAAAGAAAAAGGCAAGTTGCGTATCAAGCTCTTCCCAGAACTGCCTACCAGCGAAGCTTACAAGCCCGACAGTTACTTCGTGGTGGAAGAAACTACCCTGCAACTCAAACTCTACAAACTCACCCCTAGCGTGTTGCAATTGCACAGCATTTTGGGCAAAGACGGTTTGCTCGTTCCCGCTGAAGCTGAGGTTTCCGTGCGGCAAACATTGGCGGCACTTGCGCCATTGATCACCATCCAGTCCGACATCGCAGGCATGGATAACGCTGAAACGGTCGAAGCTGATCCGCGTTTGCACATCCACTTGTTGCCGTGGAGCGAAGGTTTGCGGATGCTGATGCGCGTGCAACCCTTCGGCGACATTGGCCCAATCTTTCCGCCGGGTAGTGGGCGCAGCAACGCCATGACCGAAGTCGACCGCAAGCTGCTCAAAACCACCCGCAACCTCAAGCAAGAGCGCAAACTCGCGGATGCACTGCTACAAGATTGCCCCGCCTTATCCACTTGGGAAGATCCCAGCGACGATTTGATGCTAGACGACCCCGAACAATGCCTCGAAGCCTTGCAACAACTCCACGCCCTCGGCGACAAAGTAACGCTGGCATGGCCGGAAGGCGAAAAGCTGCGCATTACCCAGCAAGTCAGCGGCAACAACCTCTCGCTGAAAATCAAGCAATCCGGCGACTGGTTTGAACTCGATGGCAAATTGCAGGTAGACAGCAACCTCGTATTGACCTTGCGCCAATTGCTCGACCTCAGCCAAACCGCCACCGGGCGTTTTGTGCGCTTAGCAGACGGGCAATTCCTCACGCTGACGCGCCAGTTCCAGAAAAAGCTCGATACCTTACGCGCTTATGCGGAAACGTCCGGCAAACAGGGTTTAAAAGTCGGTGCACTCGCAGGCATGGCGCTGGAAGATTTCATCGACGAGGCGGGCAAACTCGAAACCGATAAGCACTGGAAAGCACAAGTCACCAAGCTGAAAAATGTGCGTGAGAGCCAGCCAGTCGTGCCTGCTAATTTGCAGGCGGATTTGCGCGATTATCAGACGGAGGGTTTTCGCTGGATGATGCGTTTGGCGGAATGGGGGGTGGGCGGCTGTCTGGCGGATGACATGGGTTTGGGTAAAACCGTGCAAACGCTGGGCTTGTTGCTGGCGCGTGCTGATAAGGGTGCTGCGTTGGTGGTTGCCCCGGTATCGGTGTGCAATAACTGGTACAGCGAATGCCAGCGTTTTGCTCCCAGCTTGCGTCCGGTGTTTTATCGCGGTAAAGACCGCCAAGCGGTGCTGGATGATTTACTGCCGCACGATCTGGTGATTGTCAGCTATGGCTTGTTGCAGCAGGACGTGGAAGCCTTTCAGAGAATTCGTTGGACAACGATTGTGCTGGACGAGGCGCAAGCCATCAAGAACGCCAACACCAAGCGCACCCAAGCGGCTTACCAGTTGCAGGGCGATTTCCGGCTTGTTACCACGGGTACGCCGATTGAAAACCATCTGGGCGAATTGTGGAGCTTGTTCCGTTTCCTCAATCCGGGGCTGCTGTTCTCGCAGCAAAAGTTCAGCGAACGCTTCCAGACCCCGATTGAACGCGACAGCGACGACAAAACCCGCCACGCGCTGAAAAAGCTGGTGCAGCCCTTCATGTTGCGCCGTACCAAAAATCAGGTCTTGCAGGAATTGCCACCGCGCACTGAAATTACCCTGACGGTGAGTTTGAGCGATGCGGAGATGGCGTTGTACGAAGCCTTGCGCCAACAAGCCTTGGAACGCCTTAGTGAAGAAACTGCCGAGGGTGAGAACAAACATTTGCAAGTGTTGGCGGAAATTACCCGTTTGCGTCTTGCTGCGTGCCATCCGCAACTGGCGATGCCGGGGAGTGCGTTGCCGTCCAGCAAATTGCAGGCATTCGGTGAATTGGTGCTGGAATTGCGCGAAAACCAGCACAAAGCTTTGGTGTTTAGCCAGTTCGTTAAGCATTTAACGTTGTTGCGCGAATGGCTAGATGGGCAGGACATCGCTTACCAGTATCTGGATGGCTCGACCCCGATGGAGCAGCGCAAGGAGCGGGTGGATGCGTTCCAGCGTGGCGAAGGCGACATTTTCCTAATCAGCCTCAAAGCGGGTGGGTTTGGATTGAACCTGACGGCGGCGGATTACGTGATTCACATGGATCCTTGGTGGAATCCGGCGGTGGAAGATCAAGCCTCCGACCGGGCGCACCGCATTGGGCAACAACGCCCCGTGACGGTGTACCGCTTGGTGGCGGAAAACACCATCGAGGAAAAAATTGTTAAACTGCACGCTCTCAAACGCGATTTGGCGGATAGTTTGCTGGAAGGTTCGGATGTGAGCGGTAAGCTGTCGGCGAAGGATATGTTGGAGATGATTCGGGGCGGGGCGTGACCTTGCGGATGGCATGGAAAATGATACACGTATTTTAGTAAAATCGGTGTATGCTGGCACAATCCTAACAAGAAAGGACAAGGTATGGACAATAGTAATATCCGCACTAACATCGTGTTAGATAAACAGTTGTTGGATGCTGCCCTGCAAGTCACGGGTATCAAAACGCGCCGCCACTTGATCGAACATGCCTTGCGCGAATTGGTCAGGCACAAGCAGCAACGCAAGCTCTTGTCGCTGAAAGGTACTATCCAGTGGGAAGGTGATTTGGACACCTTGCGGGAAGCCGGATGATCCTCGTTGACACCAGTGTGTGGATTGATTTCTTTGCAGGGCGTGATTTGCCGCATGTGCAGGTGTTGGAGCATCTTATTCAAACGGATGCTGACCTTGCGTTGTGTGGCGTTATCCTGACTGAAGTTTTGCAGGGTATCGCCAACGATAAACAGCACCAACAAGTCAAAGAATACCTGCAACCGCTGCTTCGTCTGGACATCACCGAAACGGTTTGGTTGGAAGCCGCCGATTTGTACCGCATTTTGCGTAAGCGTGGTATCACTATCCGCAAAACCAATGATTGCGTGATTGCCGCGACTGCGCTGCATTACCAGTGTTGCCTGCTGCACAATGACCGAGATTTTGATGCTATGCAGCCGCATTTCCCGTTGCAAACGGACTGCCTGCGGCTACATTAAGAAAACCTTGGTAAACCTCTGAACCCAATACAAAATAAAGGATGCGCATGAACACCTTAGTCTTCGACATCGAAACCATCCCCGACATTGAGGGCGGGCGCAAACTCTACGACCTTGGCGACCTCGACGCTGACAGCATCGCCAAAGCCATGTATCACCTGCGTTTCCAGAAAACTGGCTCGGAATTTTTAGCACATCACTTGCACAAAATCGTCGCGATTTCTGTCACCTTTCGTGGTAAGGGCGATGACTTCAAAGTCTGGACGTTGGGCGACGAATCCGCCGACGAAAAGGAAATCCTGCAACGTTTCTTCGACGGCATCGACCGCTACACCCCCACCATCGTGTCGTGGAATGGCAGCGGCTTCGACCTGCCCGTCATCCACTACCGCGCCATGAAACACAAAATCTGCGCCCCGCGTTACTGGGACATGGGCGAAGACGACAGCAGCTTCAAGTGGAACAATTACATCAGCCGCTACCATACCCGCCACACCGACCTGATGGATTTGCTGGCACTCTACAGCGGACGTGCCAATGCGCCATTGGACGAACTCGCCACCCTGTTCGGTTTCCCCGGCAAGATGGGCATGAGCGGCGCAAAAGTCTGGGATGCGTATCAGGAAGGCAAACTCGCCGACATCCGCAATTACTGCGAAACCGATGTGCTGAATACTTGGCTGGTGTATCTGCGCTTTCAACTGATGCGCGGGCATATCCTTCACGACAAATACGACATTGAGTGTGCGTTAGTACGCAAACACCTCCAGCATTCTGGCAAAGAACATTTATTAGCCTTTGAAGCCGCATGGGAGGCGGGCGCATGAGCCGACACAGAAACAGAAAACCTAAGGGCGTACAAAACAGCACGCTGATCGAAACCACCATCGAATCCCTCACGCTCGAAGGTCAAGGTGTCACGCACATTGACGGCAAAACCGTGTTCATCGACGGCGCACTGCCCGGTGAAACCGTTACCTTCCGCTATACCTCGCACAAGCAAAAGCACGACATCGGCAAGGTCGAAACCATCCTCACCCCTTCGCCCGATCGGGTCGAACCGCGCTGTGAACACTTTGGTGTGTGTGGCGCATGTAGCTGGCAGCACATCTCCCTCGAAGCGCAAATTCGCTACAAACAACGCGCCATGCTCGACAATCTCAAACACATTGGCAAAGCCGAACCAGAAACCGTGTTTGCCCCACTCACGGCTGATGGCTGGGCATACCGCCGCAAAGCGCGTCTCGGTGCGAAATGGGTGCGTAAAAAAGACAAAGCCCTCGTCGGCTTCCGTGAAAAAGAAGGCGGTTTCCTCGCCGAACTCAACCGTTGCGAAATCCTGCACCCCAGTATCGGCGAACACTTGCTCGACTTCCAAGCGCTGATTGCCAGTCTCGATGCGCGTGAATCCATCCCACAAATCGAAACCGCTGTCGGTGATGGCGACAATGCCACCGCGCTGATTTTCCGCCACATGGAAGAGCTGTCTGAGGGCGATACCGCCAAGCTGCTGGCGTTTGGCAAACAGTTTAACTACCAGATTTATTTGCAGCCGAAAGGTCCTGAAACCGTCCATTGCCTCTACCGCCCCCTGAGCGAAGTCGAAGGGACTCCTTCAGATCTGTATTACGAACACCCGCAATTCAACACACGGGTTAATTTCATGCCGCTGGACTTTATTCAGGTTAACCAGCCGCTGAATCGTGCAATGGTGGCGCGTGCGCTCGAATTGCTTGCCCCTGAACCGACCGATACCGTGCTGGACTTGTTCTGCGGTTTGGGCAATTTCACCCTGCCACTGGCGCGAATGGCGGCGCAAGTCATCGGCGTGGAAGGTGAGCAGACGATGGTGGAACGTGCGCGTGCGGCGGCTCACGCCAATGGCATCCTGAATACCGATTACTACGTTTGTAACCTGATGGGTGACAAATTACAGCACGAACCCTGGTTGAAGAAAAACCGTTACGACAAGATTTTACTCGACCCACCGCGTGCGGGGGCGAAAGAAATTATTGCCTACATGGGGAAGCTCAATGCGGGGCGGATTGTGTATGTGTCGTGCGATCCGGCAACCTTGGCGCGGGATACGTATGAGCTGGTGCATGAACACGGCTATCGCTTGGTGGGGGCGGGGGTGATGGATATGTTCCCGCACACCTCGCATGTTGAGTCGATTGCGGTGTTTGAGAAATAACAGAAAATAACTAGGGAAAACCCATGCAAGAACTACAACAACAACTTGAAAACCTACGTGAACAACTGCGTTATCACAATCATTTGTACTACGTGCTGGATGACCCGCAAATCCCTGATGTGGAATACGACCGCCTGTTCCGCGAGTTACAAGCACTCGAAACTGCACACCCGGAACTGATAACGCCCGATTCCCCCACCCAACGCGTTGGGGCAGCACCGCTGACCGAATTCGGCGAAATCAAACACGCCATCCCGATGCTGTCCTTGGGCAACGTGTTCAGTGATGAAGAATTGCTGGCATTCGACAAACGCATTCACGACCGCTTGAAATCAGATGCCGAAACCGAATTTGTCGCCGAACCCAAGCTCGATGGTTTAGCGATCAGCATCCTCTACGAAAACGGTGTATTCACCCGCGCTGCCACCCGTGGCGATGGCGAAACCGGAGAAGATGTGACCCACAATGTGCGTACCATTGCTTCTGTGCCATTGCGCTTGCTGGGCGAGAGTTATCCGGCGGTGTTGGAAGTGCGCGGCGAAATCTACATGCCCAAAGCCGGGTTTGAAGCCTTCAACGCCAAAATGCGGGCATTGGGCGAAAAAACCTTCGTTAATCCGCGTAATGCGGCGGCGGGCAGTTTGCGCCAACTGGATCCGCGCCTCACCGCACAACGTCCGTTGGATATTTTTTGCTACGCGGTAGGTTTGGTGGAAGGCGGTACAGTGTCAGATACTCATTACGCCATCCTGCAACAATTCCGTGCGTGGGGTTTGCGGGTGTGCCCGGATATTCGCATTGTGCACGGGGCGCAAGGCTGTCTGGACTATTTCCGCGAGATTGGTGCGCGGCGTAACGGCTTGCCCTATGACATCGACGGCGTGGTTTATAAAGTCAATAGCATTGCGATCCAGCAAGAACTCGGTTTTATCAGCCGTGCGCCGCGTTGGGCAGTGGCGCACAAATTCCCTGCGCAAGAGGAAATCACCGAACTCGAAGGGGTTGATTTCCAAGTGGGGCGTACCGGCGCACTCACCCCCGTTGCCCGCCTCAAACCGGTATTTGTCGGTGGCGTGACCGTCAGCAATGCGACCTTGCACAATATGGATGAAATCGAGCGTAAAGACGTGCGTATCGGCGATTTCGTGATCGTGCGCAGGGCAGGGGACGTGATTCCCGAAGTGGCAAGTGTCATCCTCGACCGCCGCCCCGCAGGTGCAGCACCGATTGTCATGCCTACGCATTGCCCTGTGTGCGGTTCAGAGGTGAAACGCCCTGAAGGTGAGGCCGTTGCTCGCTGTACCGGCGGTTTGTATTGCCCCGCGCAAGTCAAAGAAGCCATCAAACATTTTGCATCCCGCAAAGCGATGAATATCGACGGCTTAGGCGACAAAATGGTGGAGCAATTGTTTGATGCGGGTTTAATCCGCCACGTTGACGACCTCTACGGTCTGGATGTGGAAGCTGTCGCCGCGTTGGAGCGCATGGGTAAGAAATCCGCCGAAAACCTCATCGCTGCGCTCGAAAGCAGCAAGTCCACCACATTGGAGCGCTTTATTTACGCCCTAGGCATCCGCAATGCGGGCGAAGGTACTGCCAAAGGCTTGGCACGCTATTTCGGCTCACTGGAAGCGATTCAAGCCGCCAATGAAGAAACGCTGAAACTTGTGCCTGATATTGGCGTGATTGTGGCGGCGAATGTTGCCCAGTTTTTCGCAGAAGCCCATAACAGCGATACTATCCAGCACTTACGCGATTTGGGCGTGCATTGGGTGAACTACGATGCCAAACCTGCTGAAGCGTTGCCGTTAGCGGGCAAGACTTACGTGATTACCGGAACATTGAGCCGTTCGCGTGATGACATCAAAGCGGATCTGGAAGTGTTAGGGGCGAAAGTCTCTGGCAGCGTTTCCAAGAAAACCACCGCATTAATTGCAGGCGAAAACGCGGGTTCAAAGTTGGACAAAGCTGAAAGTTTGGGGGTCACGGTGCTGGATGAGGCTGCTTTATCGGTCTTGTTAAGCCGCTCATAGCGTAGTATGAAAAAAAATAGCATCAGCAGTTGACAGAAAAGGCTGCTATCATTAAGATTCGCAGCCTGTTCAGCGGGAATAGCTCAGTGGTAGAGCACAACCTTGCCAAGGTTGGGGTCGCGAGTTCGAGCCTCGTTTCCCGCTCCAATTTTCTAACAGTGGTTCACCCACAACTCAGGCTGAATAGCATAGTGGTAATGCACCGGATTGCAAATCCGAGTACCTCAGTTCGATTCTGAGTTCAGCCTCCATCCCCTTGTATCAGCCTGTATCATCACGGCTCACAAACCCTTATCCCAAGCCATTCTTAGCCCATAACCTTGTATCAGGTTGTATCAGCATGGCGCACTGAAGCCTATCCAATTGTGGGTATTATTGTTGGTATCTCGACTAACCCCTAACTGAGATACCAACAAAATGAAGAGAAAACTAACAGATTCAATGGTTAAGAACGCCAAGACCAAACCAGACGGCAAGCCCCTAAAATTATCAGATGGTGATGGTTTATACCTCTACGTCACAACCACCGGCAAATACTGGCGCTATAACTACCGCAGCGACGGCAAACAAAAAACCCTCGCTTTGGGTGTGTATTCTGAAACCACCCTAAAACAAGCGCGTGATCTGCATGATGAAGCCAAGGCGGTATTAGCGCGTGGTGTTGACCCAACAGCCAATAAAAAGGCGCAACGGGCGGCAAGGGTGAAGCTGACAGAAAACAGCTTTGAAGCCGTGGCGCGTGAATGGCTGGTGAAGTTCGCGGACAAATGGATAGAAGAGGGTAAGAAACGCATTGTCAGCAGGTTAGAACACGATATTTTCCCGTGGCTAGGCAATCGACCGATAGCAGAGATAGAACCGCCTGAAATACCCGCTTGCTTGCACCGTATCGAGAAGCGCGGCGCATTGGATACCGCACACCGGGCTAAGCAAGATTGTGGGCAGATATTCCGTTATGCAGTGGCAACGGGTAGAGCAAGTCGTGACCCAACCCCCGATCTGAAAGGCGCGTTACCGACTGCCAGAAAACAACACTTTGCAGCTATCACCAACCCCGCAGAAATAGGCGCGTTATTGCGTGGTATTGAGGAATACAAGGGTAGTTATGTGGTGCAGTGTGCTTTGAAGTTATCCGCTTTGGTATTTGTCAGACCGGGCGAATTACGGCAAATGGAATGGGCAGAAATCGACTTAACCAATGAAGTATGGGAACTGCCAGCCGAAAAAATGAAAATGCGTATGCCCCATATTGTCCCGCTTTCCCGTCAAGCGCTGGCGATCTTGCAAGACATCCAACCGTTAACCGGGCGGGATAAGTATGTGTTCCCCGGTATCCGGCAACGTAACGACCCGATGAGTGAAAACACCATACGCCAAGCCTTGCGGCGTTTGGGTTATAGCAACACAGAAATGACGGCGCACGGGTTCCGGGCAATGGCTCGGACGGTACTTGAAGAAGTGTTGGACTTTCCGCAACACATCATAGAGCACCAGTTAGCCCATGCCGTGAAAGACCCCAACGGCAGGGCATACAACCGCACCAAACATTTACAGAAACGGGCAACCATGATGCAACGTTGGGCTGATTACCTTGATGAACTGAGGGAAACCACGGGTGGTGATGTAATCCCATTCCGAACCAAAGCGGGGTAGGTTGCTGCATAAAATCCAACCTTGGAAGCCGGGCAAGTTCCCGGCTTTTTCATGCCTGAGAAAACCAAACAGAAAACGCTGCTACACTTGCTACACTTTGAAAAACGCCACCATTCACCCTTGGTTATTTCCCCTTTGTTTTTGCGTTTAGCCCGAACGGATTATCTGGACGGTTTGCGTACTTGTGTCTAATCTACTGGTTAAGTATGCCAAATTTTGTATAATTTCATAGGTAACGGCGTGAAGGAAATACGGTGGGTAGGTAGAAGCTACCGGGATTTGATCGAGTTCCCAGAGGATGCGCGGCAGGATGCAGGTTATCAGCTTCATTTGCTGCAATCTGGCAGTGAACCAGACGACTGGAAGCCAATGATAGGAATAGGGCAGGGAGTTCAGGAAATCCGCATACACGAAGAATCCGGGGCATTTCGGGTGATCTACGTGGCAAAGTTTGCCGACGCGGTTTATGTGCTTCATGCCTTCCAGAAAAAAACACAGAAGACCGCACAACATGACATAGACCTTGCACGGGAACGGTTCAAGGCAATGATAAAGGAGCGTACAGCATGACAGTTGAACACGTAACACCATCGGGTAAGAGCGTATTTCAGGATTTGTTCCCACCAGCGGAAGCGGCAAACCTGCTTATCAGGGCGCAATTGATGCAAGAATTATCCGGCATCTTGAAGCAGCGTTACGCTACACAGGAAGACGCGGCGGCGGTGTTGGATGTATCACAAGCGCGTATCAGTGACTTGTACCGGGGCAAAATCGGGCGTTTCACCGTGGATATGCTGATAAGCCTACTTTCCCGTGTTGGGCAAGTGGTAGAGGTTCACACACGCAAGGCGGCTTGAAATCTGTAACAACAATCAAAACCCAATCCCATTGGGCTATTCATCACCAACAACCAACCCTTGTTGGATGGGGCGGAAATTCGTTGAGGAACTGGGAGGCAGGGCGGCAACCGATCACGGCGGCGGCTGACAGGTTCACCCGCCTGCTGTATCAAGAACACATTCAAGGCAACGCCTATATCAAGGCAATGGTGGAGCGATTGAGCAAGCTCGACCTGAGATACCAACAAGCGTCATCATTATTAGGAAAACACCAAATGCCAGAATCCACCAAATTATTGTTGAGTATTGTCGAACTAGGCGGCTACCCGGATTTTACCCCGCTGTACCAGCGCATGGGGTACACCGTGGCGCGGGAAACCAGTATGCGCAAGGTGTTGCAGTTCCTGAAGAAAAAAACGCCAGCCGTTATTGTGGCAGAATTTAATTTCCAATCGGATTTTCGTGACCGCACCAGCAGTTTGGAGTCAATGATGGCAGTCGTACAGCGGATGCCAGAGACACGAGTCGTGGTGTTTTATGACCGTGAATATGCCCACCAATTGGCACGGCTAACAGATCGTTTTCCGGCGTTGCTGACACTGAGTTTTCCGATTACCGAATCCGATGTGGAACGTGCATTGGGTAGATAAAGCGCTTAACGCAAACCCACACAGCCACACTTTTTCTGGTATAATCCTGCACTTCATGATTTAGGTGATCGAACAATAATATGGCCACATTTGCCAAGGAAATTATCCCGGTTAATCTCGAAGATGAAATGCGTCAGTCCTATCTGGACTACGCGATGAGTGTCATCGTCGGGCGTGCTTTACCAGACGTGCGCGACGGTTTGAAACCCGTCCACCGCCGCGTGCTGTTTGCCATGAGCGAACTCGGCAACGAATGGAACAAGCCTTACAAAAAATCCGCGCGTATCGTCGGTGACGTGATCGGTAAATACCACCCGCACGGTGATACCGCTGTGTACGATACGATGGTGCGCATGGCTCAACCGTTCTCGCTGCGCTACATGCTGGTGGATGGGCAAGGTAACTTCGGTTCAGTCGATGGCGATTCACCCGCTGCGATGCGTTACACCGAAGTGCGCATGTCCAAAATTGCCCACGAATTGCAAATGGACATCGACAAAGAAACCATCGACTTCGTTCCCAACTACGATGGCAATGAAAAAGAACCCAGCGTGTTCCCCACGCGCTTGCCCAACCTGCTGATCAACGGATCATCCGGTATCGCGGTCGGGATGGCGACGAATATTCCCCCGCACAACCTCACCGAAACCGTGAATGCGTGCCTCGCACTGCTGACGGATCCTGATATGGACATCAGCGATTTGATGGAATATCTGCCAGGACCGGATTTCCCCACTGCGGGTATTATTAATGGTGCACGGGGCATTCGAGACGCTTACCTTACCGGCAAGGGGCGTATTTATGTGCGTGCCCGCGCTAATGTGGAAGTGGATGCACGCACCAGCCGTGAGACCATTATCGTCACCGAATTGCCGTATCAGGTAAACAAAGCCCGTTTGCTGGAAAAAATTGCCGATTTGGTCAAGGAGAAAAAGCTCGAAGGCATCTCCGAATTGCGCGACGAGTCCGACAAGGACGGGATGCGCATGGTGATTGAACTCAAGCGCGGCGAATCCGGCGAAGTCATTCTGAACAATCTCTACAAGCAAACCCAGATGCAGAGCGTGTTCGGCATCAATATGGTGGCGTTGCTCGACGGGCAGCCGCGTTTGCTGAACCTCAAAGAGGTGTTGGAAGCTTTCCTGCGTCACCGCCGTGAAGTCGTTACCCGTCGCACCATTTTTGAAGTGCGTAAAGCCCGTGAACGTGCGCATATCCTCGAAGGTTTGGCGGTTGCGCTCTCCAACATCGACGACATCATTGCCTTGATTAAATCCGCGCCTAGCCCGACCGATGCGAAACTCGGTTTGGTGTCACGGGCATGGAACGCAGGCATTGTCAGCGACATGCTCAGCCGTGCCGGTGCGGATACCTGTCGCCCCGACGATTTGCCCGAACAATACGGTTTGCGCCCCGACGGTTATTGGCTGTCTGAAGTGCAGGCACAGGCGATTTTGGATTTACGTTTACACCGTTTGACGGGCTTGGAAAAAGACAAAATCCTTGCCGAATACCGCGAACTGTTGGAAAAGATTGCCGATTTGCTGGAAATCCTCGCCAATCCTGACCGTTTGCTGCAAGTGATCCGCGATGAGTTGCTGCTGGTGCGTGATACCTATGGCGATGCGCGTCGCACCGAAATCAACGTGGTCGGTGAAGATCTGTGCATGGAAGATCTGATTGCTGACGAAGAAGTCATGGTCACGTTCTCGCACGCCGGTTACGCCAAAGCGCAAACGCTGGACACTTACCGCGCACAAAAACGCGGTGGGCGTGGCAAAGCAGCGACGGCGATGAAAGACGAAGATTTCATCGAAAAGCTCTTCGTCGCCAGTATGCACGATACTTTGCTGTGCTTCTCCAGCCGTGGGCGCATGTATTGGCTGAAAGTTTACCAGTTGCCAATGGGGGGGCGCGGTGCTCGCGGCAAGCCAATGGTTAATTTGCTGCCTCTGGAAGAAGGCGAACGCATTAACGCCGTATTGCCAATCCGCGAATATGCCGAAGACAAATACATCTTCATGGCAACCTCCGAAGGCACGGTTAAGAAAACCCCGTTGACGGAATTCTCACGCCCGCGTACTGCGGGGATTATTGCGGTTGATTTGCGTGACGGTGACAAGCTGGTTGATGTGGCTGTTACCAATGGCGATAACGAAGTCATGCTGTTTAGCAACTCCGGTAAAGCGATTCGCTTCCACGAATCCGACGTGCGGGCAATGGGACGGACTGCGGCAGGCGTGCGCGGCATTCGCATGGACGATGGGCAAGAAGTCAACGCGTTGATCATTCTGGGCGAAGGCGAGTTACTGATTGCCACCGAAAACGGTTACGGCAAACGCACCCGTGCAGAAGAATTCTCTCAGCAAGGGCGTGGCGGGCAAGGCGTGATTGCGATTCAAACCTCTGACCGCAACGGTAACGCGGTGGGAGCGGTGCAAGTACGCGATGATTGCCAAATCATGCTCATCACCGACGGTGGTACGCTGGTACGCACCCCCGTTGCTGATGTGTCCATTGTCGGGCGCAATACGCAGGGTGTGACCCTGATTCGCCTCAATGATGGAGAAAAATTGGTGCAGATTGCGCCGATTTTGACCGATGCCAGCGATGCTGCTGACGATGATACTACAGACTTAACCGATGATCAGGAATAAGCACCCATGAAAAGAGTATTCAATTTCAGCGCAGGCCCTGCGATGTTGCCGCAATCTGTCCTCGAACAAGCCCAAGCGGAAATGCTGGACTGGGACGGGAGTGGCATGTCGGTGATGGAAATGAGTCACCGTGGTAAGGAATACATGTCCATCGCTGCTGAAGCCGAAGCGGATTTGCGCGACATCATGGGGATTCCGGCTAACTACAAGGTGCTGTTTTTGCAAGGTGGCGCTAGTAGCCAGTTTGCGATGATTCCGCAAAACTTGCTGCGTGGCAAAGGCACGGCGGATTACGTGGATACAGGCGATTGGTCAGCCAAAGCCATCAAGGAAGCCAAGCGTTATGGCAATGTTAATGTGGTTGCCTCTACTAAAGCGAGCAATTACACCAGTGTTCCGGCGTTTGATACTTGGACGTGTGACCCGAATGCTGCCTATTTGCACTACACGCCGAATGAAACCATTCGCGGGGTCGAGTTTGCCTGGGTTCCTGAAACGGGTGATGTGCCTTTGGTGGTGGATATGTCGTCTACCATTTTGTCACGCCCGCTGGATGTCAGCCAATTTGGTTTGATTTATGCCGGTGCGCAGAAAAACATTGGTCCGGCAGGCTTGACCATTGTGATTGTGCGCGATGACTTGATTGGTGAAACCTTGCCCGGTACGCCGACCATGTTTGATTACAAAATCCACGCAGATAACGAATCCATGTACAACACGCCTGCCACCTATGGTTGGTATTTAGCGGGTTTGGTGTTTAAGTGGATCAAGCAACAAGGTGGTTTGGCTGGTATGGCTACCCTCAACGAACGCAAAGCACAAAAGCTCTACGCTGCAATTGAAGCGTCTGACGGTTTCTACAACAGCCCCGTTGCTACCGATTGCCGTTCGTGGATGAATGTACCGTTCACGCTGGCGAATGCTGATCTTGATAAGGCGTTTCTCGCTGAAGCGGCGCAACAGGGTTTAACCACCTTGAAAGGCCACCGTTCTGTAGGTGGGATGCGAGCCAGTATCTACAACGCCATGCCGGAAGAAGGCGTGGATACGTTGGTCAGCTTTATGCAAGATTTTGCGAAGAAAAACGGGTAAGACCGTCTCTTCCTGTAGGGGCAGACCCCCGTGTCTGCCCTCTTCATTGGCAGTGAATAGAATATTTCAAGAAGGGCAGACACGGGGGTCTGCCCCTACGAATACCCCACAGGACAAACCCCATGTACAACATTCAAACCCTCAACGCCATTTCCCCCAAAGGCTTGAACCGTCTTCCCGCCGACCGTTACACTGTTTCTGACCATGCCATTGATGCTGATGCCATCTTGCTCCGTTCCTTCAAACTCCACGACTATCCGTTTAGTGACAACTTGTTAGCCGTCGCACGTGCGGGTTCGGGGACGAACAATGTACCCATTCAAACGCTTTCTGAGCGTGGGGTGGTGGTGTTTAATGCCCCCGGTGCCAACGCCAATGCCGTGAAAGAGTTGGTGTTAGCTGGAATGCTGATCGGTTGCCGCAATATCAGTCCGGCAATGGATTTCGTGCGTGGTTTGCAAGGTACAGACGCTGAAATGAGTGTCACGGTTGAAGCAGGCAAAAAGCAATTTACCGGCTTTGAATTGCCGGGGCGGACACTGGGCGTGATCGGTTTGGGCGCAATCGGTGTGAAAATCGCCAATGCAGCGCGTAGCCTTGGCATGAATGTTATCGGTTACGACCCGACCATTACCATCGAACGCGCTTGGCAACTCGATTCTGACGTGGAAGCTGCTCCCAATTTGGATGCGTTGTTGGCACAATCCGATTTCATCACTTTCCATGTCCCGCTGATTGATAGCACACGTAACCTGATCAATGCTGCAAGCCTGCAAAAGCTCAAAGATGGCGTGATTCTGCTTAATTTTTCCCGTAATGGTATTTTGGACGATAGCGCGGTATTGGCAGGTTTGGAAAGCGGCAAGGTGTACGCCTACATCTGCGATTTCCCCAGCAATGCGTTGCGTGTCAACCCGCGTGTTGTGACCTTACCGCATTTGGGGGCAACGACTCGTGAAGCGGAAGAAAATTGCGCCATCATGGTGGCTGATCAGGTGCGCGATTACCTCGAAAACGGTAATATCACCAATTCTGTCAATCTGCCGAACGTGAAATTGCGCCGCACTGGGCTGGCGCGTATCGCAGTGGTCAACCAGAATAACCCGGATATGCTGGGTAAAATTTCTCATGTTCTGGGGCAGGCTGGCGTGAATATCGCCCACATGCTGAACGATTCCAAAGGCAATATGGCTTACACGCTGATGGACGTGGATTCGGTGGTGAATGAAGATACACGGGTAGCCTTAGCCGCGATTCCCGGCGTTTTGAAGGTAAGATTGCTTTGAGTAACACGACTGTTTCCGCCACGAATGCGGCACTCGCTGCCTTGCGTGAGCGTATTGATGCACTCGACACCCAGTTGCTGGCGTTGTTGAACGAACGCGCCCGCTGTGCCGAAGAAGTCGCGCACACCAAATTGGCGGAAGACCCGAACGCGAAGTTTTACCGCCCCGAACGCGAGGCGCAAATCCTGACGCGGATGCAGTCGTTGAATCAAGGCCCGTTGCGCAATGAGCAAATTACGCACTTATTTCGCGAAGTGATTGCCTCATGTTTGGCGTTGGAAGAGTCGATGCGCATTGCGTATTTGGGGCCAGCAGGCACGTTTACGCAAGAAGCGACATTTAAGCATTTTGGGATGAATGTCGGTACATTGCCGGTGGATTCGATTGCGCAAGTGTTTCGCGAAGTGGAAGCAGGGCGGGTGCGTTACGGGGTTGTGCCGATTGAAAATTCCACTGAAGGTGTGGTGACGCATACATTGGATATGTTTATGCAATCGGGTTTGCGGATTTGCGGGGAAATTTCTTTGCGCATTCATCAAAACCTAATGTGTCGGCATGAAAACTGGCAAGGCGTGCAAAAAGTGTATGCCCATGCGCAATCGTTGGCGCAATGCCGCTATTGGCTGGATAAGCACTTGCCTCATGCTGAGCGCATTCCGGTCAGCAGCAATGCGGAAGCGGCGCGTTTGGTTGCTACCGATGATGCGGCGGCGGCATTGGGTAGCCGTCAGGCTGCACCGATTTACGGTTTACAGATCGTGCAAGACAGTATCGAAGATAATCCCAATAACACCACGCGCTTTTTGGTGATTGGGGATCAGGTGGTTGCGCCAAGTGGCAACGATCGCACGTCCTTGCTGGTTTCCACCCGTAACCGCCCCGGTTCGCTGTACCACTTGCTGAAACCCTTGGCAGAAAATGGCGTGGATATGACACGCATTGAATCGCGTCCGGCTCGCACCACCAATTGGGAATACTTTTTCTTTTTGGATGTGCGCGGGCATGAGCAGGATGCGGACATCAGCGGCGCACTAGCCGCCTTGCGTGATGAGGCGGAAGTGGTGCGGGTGCTGGGGTCTTATCCGGTTGCCATTATGTAGAAATCGGCCATCCAACGAGCAACCGCAGCACTATCTGTAACCGCATTGGCTTGATTCAAATCCGCTAATGCCGGTTTAGCAATCTCATGGGGCAAAGGCGCATCATCCCGTAGCTCAATCAAAGCGCGTTCAAACGCCAGCGTAAATTCCGGGTGGGCTTGTACGCTGAAGGCTGAATTCCCATAGACCAATCCGGCATACGGGCAAAACGCTGATTGCAGGAATACCTCAGCTTGCGGCGGGCATTCCATCACCTGATCCTGATGCATGGCATTGAGCGTGATGTTAGCAGGTGTCGCACTCATCCACGGCAACGATTGCACTACCTGATAGTGATGCCGCCCGACACCCCAGCCTTGCGGCGCTTTGGTCACTTTGCCACCTAGGGCTTCCGCCATGATTTGATGCCCGAAACAAATGCCAATCAACGGCACTTGCGCCTGTTGAATCTGGCGGATCAATACCTTTAACGGTTCCAGCCAAGGCAAATCATCGTACACACCATGCCGCGATCCAGTGATTAGCCAGCCGTCACAAACTTGTGGTGAGTCGGGGAATTCACCGTCCATCACCGCAAAGATCTGAAAGCGTAATGCTGCGCCGGTTTGCCCTAACAAGGCAGCAAACATGGTGGTATACGTTCCGTATTCGGGG
This sequence comes from uncultured Thiothrix sp., assembly GCA_964398375.1. Lineage (GTDB taxonomy): Bacteria > Pseudomonadota > Gammaproteobacteria > Thiotrichales > Thiotrichaceae > Thiothrix. The sequence goes on along the minus strand of CAYNNA010000002.1, from coordinate 51,017 downwards.
ATTAATTCATCCGGCGCACGTCCGGTTTCCAAAATGCCGATTAACATGATGTGGGTTCCTTGGTAAGCATAATGCTATAATTTACGTGATTTTTAAGTTGACCCCAAGCGGAGACAGGAATGCAGCAAGATGTGCAAGATTTACTGGCGTATGTGCCATCAGCGAGTGCCTTACAAGGGCGGGTGATTTTGGTCACGGGCGCTGCGGCGGGAATGGGCAAAGCGATTGCCACCGCGTGTGCGCAATACGGGGCAACCGTGGTGCTGCTCGACAAAGAAATGCGCCGCACTGAAGACACTTATGACGCCATCGTCAACGCTGGCTACCCCGAACCCGCTATTTACCCGCTGGATATGCAAGGCGCAACGGCTAAGGATTACTTCGATCTTACCGAAAATATCCGCGCACAATTAGGGCGTTTGGATGGTTTGATGTTGAATGCTGCATGGTTAGGTTCGTTTACCCCGATTTCGCATTACGATACCGAATTGTGGTCGAAAATGATCATGGTGAATTTGCACGCGAATTTCTTGCTGACTCATGCGTGTTTGCCATTATTGCAGGAGGCTGCTGACCCCGCGATTGTGTTTGCCAGCCACGAATCCAATAAGGCATTTTACGGCGCATTTGGAGTGGCAAAAGCGGGAATGGCAGCATTTTGCGATATTCTTGCGGCTGAACATGATGACCCCGCGCACTTTATCCGTGTGAATACGGTGGATACTGGGCCAGCACGTACCAGTATGCGCACCTTGAATTTCCCCGGTGAAAACCCCAATAGCGTGGCTCGCCCCGAAGCCTTGGTTGCGCCGTATTTGTACTTTTTGGGCGCAGAGGCGGGCAAGCGCACGGGCGAACACCTGCTATTTGCACGGCAACCGGGCGATGCCCAGTGGGTCGGCGCGGCGAGTGCGACCTAATGCAACGTGATTCCATTTACGCGCTTCCGCAAGGGCAGGTTGTCGACTTCGCTTTTAATGAAGCGGTGGCGGATGTCTTTCCTGACATGATTCGCCGTTCGGTGCCGGGTTATGAAACCATTATTGGGTTATTGGGCGTGATTGCGCGGCGTTACGCGCAGCCCCATAGCCGCATTTACGATTTGGGATGTTCTTTGGGAGCGGCAACCTTGTCGATGGCGGCGCAAGTGCGGGTGGAGGATCTTAGCTTTGTGTGTGTGGATAATTCTGCCGCGATGACACGCCGTTGTGAGCAAATTTTGCAACGGCATCTACCGCGCGGGCAGTTTCAGGTGGAATGTGCGGATATTCAGGCGCTTGCTTTGAGTAATGCGTCGGTAGTGGTGCTGAATTTCACGCTGCAATTCCTCAAACCGGATGAACGCTTGGCGATGTTGCGTCATATTTATGAGGGTTTATTGCCAGGTGGGGTGCTGATTTTGTCGGAAAAACTTCAGTTTGCGGATGCGGCGGAACAAGCCTTGCTAACCGATATACATTTGGAATTTAAGCGGGCGAATGGGTACAGCGAACTCGAAATTAGCCAGAAACGTTCCGCGTTGGAGCATGTGCTGATTCCTGATACTTTTGCGCAACACGTTGAGCGACTGGAAGCGGCGGGTTTTACCCAAGTAGTTAACTGGTTTCAGGGCTTGAATTTTGCGTCATTGTTGGCGGTGAAAGCGTGAGCGATAGGCAAGCACTGTACCGTTTTTTGCAAGATTCGCGTCTCGCACCTTGGTTGGACAGCTTGCCTGCGCAACTCGAAATCGCGCTACAAGGCTCGCATGGCAAGTGGGAAGAATGGCAAGCAGCTTTGGCGGCTGCACCGGATATTCACCCACAACAGGTTGATTTTACTAGGAGTGCGGTAACGCTTGGTACGTCTGCCGATATTGACGCCGCCTCCCGTGCGCAATTGCTGACGTGTTTGCAAGCCCTGATTCCCTGGCGCAAAGGCCCTTACCACTTGTTCGGGATTGAGGTGGATACCGAATGGCGTTCCGATTGGAAGTGGGAGCGGGTGTTGCCGCATCTGAGTTCACTGAGTGGGCGGCTGGTGTTGGATGTGGGTTGCGGAAGTGGCTATCATCTGTGGCGGATGCGCGGGGCAGGGGCGGAGGCTGTGATTGGCATTGACCCTACCTTGCTGTTCCTGACACAGTTTCAATTGATTAAGCGTTATGCAGGTGAACAGCCGGTCTGGATGTTGCCGCTGAAAAGTGAAGATTTGCCCGATTTGCGCCAGAAAGGCTTTGATACGGTGTTTTCGATGGGGGTGTTGTATCACCGCCGCGATCCGCTGGGGCATTTGCAGGAATTGCGCCGTGCCTTGCGAGCCGGTGGCGAGTTGGTGCTGGAAACCTTGGTGGTGGCAGGTGATGAACATACCGTGCTAATGCCGCACGACCGTTACGCTAAAATGCGCAATGTTTGGTTCATTCCCTCGGTGGCACTATTAGAATTGTGGTTGAAACGGCTGGGATTCACTCATATTCGTGTGGTAGATGTGACCACAACCAGCACTCAAGAACAACGTTGCACGGCGTGGAGTAAAGGCGAATCGTTGGCGGACTTCCTTGATTCGCAAGATATTAGCCGCACTATAGAAGGATACCCCGCGCCGGTAAGAGCGACGCTTATCGCTAATACCCCCGCGTGATCTGTTCAAGGGAATATCACTAAATTACAATATGATTAAGCATTGAAATAAAGTGAGCCAAGTGGATACGTTATTGCACAAACCAGGGTTTATGTTCGCGATAGGTGATACCAATCGCTTGCAGCAACGCCTTGCCCGCCGGATGGGGCAGGCATACAAGCGCTTCCGCGACAGTTGGGGCGGCTTGTTGCTCGATCCGTATTTGCGTGATGGCGGGGATTATCGCTATCGGCGTTATTCGGTGTTTCATTGGCAACATAATGCCTTAACGGTATTGCCGCACGAGCCGCATTATCAAAGCAGCCATTACAACCGCCTCCACGGTGGCTTTAACCGGCATTTTCGCGGCTGGCTGCCCACAACCTTGGCGAATCCGGTGTTGAAGGAAGTGATTGGTTGGGCAACGCAACAATTTTCGCGCAGTCCTGCCGAGTTGTGGCGCATTCAAGCTCATCAGTTCCGCATTATTGCCCGCCCTGATCAACAGGGAAAACCGACCCCCGAAGGCATTCACAAGGATGGCGCGGAATACATCTTGATCATGATGATGGATCGCCACAATGTTGACGGTGGCGAGAGTCGCATTTACGACAATACCATGCGTCCCTTAGCGGAGGGCACGTTAGCGCAGGCGGGGGATTTGGTGTTGGTGAATGATCACGCGGTTTATCACGGCGTGACTGCGATTAGCCCAGCCGACCCAACCCAACCCGCTTGGCGGGATGTGTTGGTGCTGACGTTTCACAAGGCACGGGCTTAGCGTTTAACCGGGGCCTTCAAAGTATTTCCAAGGGTATTGGAGGTCGTCTTTGATAGTACTCCAATACAAATCACCGGAATTGCGCCAAGGATCCAGCAAAATGCCGGTCGCAAAAGGTTTGCCTTTGGCGGTGACGATCAGGGTACTGTGTTCGCGCCAAGCGTTGCCTTTGTACGCGACCCCCCAATAAAGGTCGAAAGTCTGGAGGTTTTTGGTGCGCATCCGCGCCCGCATGGCTCGTGCCCAGTCCACACACAGTCCGGCTTTACGTTGTTTGGAATTGCGCAAGGTATTGTGTAATACCGGCGGCCATGTCAAACCCCAGTCATTCGCCAGATACATTGGGTATACAAACGCATCGTGAGCGACGGACTTGGCTTCTCGCGGGTCGATAATGGCGGGGTCGAGTGCAATCAGCGCTTGCGCCAGTTCATCAATGCGCTGCTTCATTTTTGGGGTAAGGGTCTGCAAGCGCGGGCTGCCATCAGGGGCAAGGGTTACATTGTCAAATTGTACTGCGCAGCCGCTCAACGCAAATATGACCAGCAGTAAACCTACCAGCCGTTTCATCTCAAACATTAATCACATTTCCTTTTTGAAATACATTAAATAATTGACATCCACATCATTGCCCAGACGATAACTCTGGAACAGCGGATTGTATGTCATGCCAGCGATATTCCGCAGTTCCAAGCCGACAGAACGCGCCCAGCGTTCGAGTTCGGAAGGTTTGATGAATTTGGCGTATTCGTGTGTGCCTTTGGGGAGCATATTCAGCACGTATTCTGCGCCCAGAATCGCTAAGGCAAAGGCTTTGGGGTTACGGTTGAGGGTGGAAAAGAAGACATCGCCACCGGGTTTAACCAAGTTGGCACACGCGGCAATCACGGAAGCGGGGTCGGGGACGTGTTCCAGCATTTCCATGCAGGTCACGACATCGAATTGCTCAGGGGCTTCAGTCACGATGGCTTCGGCGCTGATTTGGCGGTAAGTGACCTCGACTTGAGATTCGAGCGCGTGCAATTCGGCGACTTCCAAGGGGGTTGCGCCCATGTCGATGCCGGTAACGGTTGCGCCACGGCGTGCCATGCTTTCGGCAAGAATGCCGCCGCCACAGCCGATGTCGATGACGTTTTTGCCTTGTAAATGCGCATGATCGTCAATGTAGTTGAGGCGCAGCGGGTTAATATCGTGCAGCGGTTTGAATTCGCTGTCACGATCCCACCAGCGCCAGGCAAGGTCTTCAAACTTGCGGATTTCGTTGAGGTCAACGTTTGGGTTGGCGTTTGGTGTGGGGTTGGTCATGGGGTTGCTCCAATTTTTTGTTGCCAGTGCCGCGCTTTGGCGATGATGGCAGTGCTATCCAGCGTGGTCAGTTGGCGGTTTTCCAACAGGGCTTTGCCTGCTACCCATGCATGGGTGACTTGTTCACGGCTGGTGCAATATACCAAATGTGACACGGGGTCATACAGGGGGCTGGCTTCCAGTGTACCAAGATCAACCGCAATCATGTCAGCGGATTTGCCGACCTCCAGTGAACCGATTTCGCTATTCAACCCTAAGGCGCGTGCGCCATTGATGGTTGCCATGCGTAATACTTGTGCCGCTGGAATCACGCTGGCATCTTGCGCCACGGCTTTGGCAAGCAGGGCAGCGGTACGCATTTCGCCGAGCATATCCAGATCGTTATTGCTGGCGTTGCCATCCGTGCCGAGGGCGACATTAACCCCAGCAGCGGTAAGTTTACTGACAGGGCAGAAACCGCTAGCAAGTTTCAAATTCGATTCCGGGCAGTGGATAACGTGCGTGCCGGTTTGCGCCAGTAACGCAATTTCGTCATCCATCAATTGCGTCATGTGGACGGCGAGAAAATGCTGGTCGAGCAAGCTGAGTTGCGCGAGCCGAGCAAGGGGGCGCATTCCGGTTTGTTCGATGGCTTGCTGCACTTCAAACGCGGTTTCGTGCACGTGCATGTGGATGGGTAGCGCGTGTTCGCCTGCCAACTGTTGTACTCGTTGCAACGGGTCATCAGACACGGTGTACGGCGCATGTGGGGCGAATGCCGTGGTAAGCAACGGATTTGCCTGCAATTGCTCATGCAATGCCAAGCCTTTTTGAATGTATTCTGCTGCACCACTGCCCCAGCGGGTCGGGAAGTCGATCATGATCATGCCAATACACGCCCGAATGCCGCTTGCGGCAACGGCTTGCGCAGTGGCTTCGGGGAAGAAGTACATGTCATTGAAACAAGTCGTGCCGGAACGTAGCATTTCGGCAATGGCTAACTGACTGCCGTCATACACAAATTCCGCATCCGCCCATTGGGCTTCCGCAGGCCAGATGTGGTGTTGCAACCAATCCATCAACGGTAAGTCATCCGCCAACCCCTTGAGCAGTGACATCGCCACATGAGTATGGGCATTGACAAACCCCGGTAATACAGCCTGTTGTGGTAACGCTACAGTCTGTCGGGGGGTATAGTGTTTTTCTGCTTCAGAAGTGGGCATTAGCGCCACAATCCTGCTATTATTCACCGCTATAGTGTGGTGTCGCAGAACTTGATTGCCCGAATCGACGGTAATAATCCATTCGGGTGTAATAAGTAAATCAATTTCCATTGCCATTATGTGCCATTGGGTGTTGTAAGATTGCCACGGTAAAGCAACCTATTTATGCTGAAAATCATCATGAGTCAACACGATTCGATCCGTGCCGTAGAATGGAAAGACAATCATTTGGTGCTGCTTGACCAGCGTAAACTGCCGCATAACGAGCAGTTTGTGCAGTTGTACAGCGCAGAGGATACGGCTGAAGCTATCCGCAACATGGTGGTACGTGGCGCACCAGCTATTGGCATTGCCGCAGCGTATGCCGCCGCGATGGCAGCTCGCAAATGTTACAAGCAGTACCCGCAAGATTGGCGCAAGCGTTTGCGTGTTGAAATTGACCTATTGCAAAATTCCCGCCCAACTGCTGTGAATCTCATGTGGGCATTAAAGCGCATGTGCGATTTAGCCGATGCTGTGGATGGCGACCCAGAAGAGCCGCTATTGGCATTGGCACAGCAAATTCATCAAGATGACATTAACGCTAATTACCGCATGGGTGAATTGGGCAGTGCGTTAATTCAGCCGTCGCACGGGGTGTTAACCCATTGCAATACCGGATCGCTGGCAACGGGGGGGTATGGCACGGCATTGGGTGTGATTCGCAGTGCTTACAGCAGCGGTAAAATCGAACACGTGTATGCGGATGAAACCCGCCCTTGGTGGCAAGGTTCACGTTTGACCGCTTGGGAATTGATCAAAGATAAAATCCCCGCGCATTTGTTGTGTGACGGTGCTGCTGCGCATTTGATGAAACAGGGCAAGGTTTCATGGGTCATCGTTGGTTCAGACCGGATTGCGGCGAATGGTGATGTGGCGAATAAAATCGGCACTTACAGTCTGGCGGTGAATGCGCGTTATCATGGGGTGAAATTCATGGTGGTTGCGCCGACCAGCACCATAGATCTTGCTACCTTGAACGGGAATGATATTACCATTGAAGAACGTTCTCAGGATGAGGTGTTAAACGTGAATAATCAGCGGGTTGCAGCGCACCATGCTCAGGCTTGGAACCCGGCGTTTGATGTCACACCCGCTGCCTTAGTCGATGCCTTAGTCACCGAAAAAGGCGTTATTTTGAAGCCCGACGCAGCGCAGATTGCGGCGCTAATGGCTGCTTAATACAAACGTTGGTGTAAGCAACGGCTCAGGCGTTGCATATCGATGTCCAGCCCGTAACGTTCCTGCCACTCGCGTTGTTGGAAAGGGCGTTCGTTCAGGGGTAGTGTGGCGCATTCGTGTGTTTTGCCGCTCACGGTTTTGAGGGATAAAATGCTGACCGGTTGCTCGAAATAGCGTTGATAGAGGTGTGGAGGTAAGCGCTGTTTGAGCAACGGTTCTTCTGGCAAGGTTTGCTCGGTGAGTTCCCAGTGTGTCAACTGCTTGTACGGGTAGAATTCTTGTTGCTCAAACAAAAATTGCTTGGCTACCCGGTCAAAATACCCTTGCCGCATCACTAAACCACGCTGCGTTAAAATCCAGATATGCAGGTATTGCACCCGGAATAAGCTGTGTCCTTTGCGCCCATGTGGGTCATCTTGTAGCGCGATGAGCGGAATGTGGGCGGCATCCAATAACGTGTGTTTGATGGCGCTGTGTTGCTGCGCGGCTAATGGCAGTTGCAAATAACCCCAACTTTCGGTGATAAAGCCTTCCCAGCGTTGTTGCTGCAAGGTCTTGGATAAATCTTGGCACTCTGACGGTGGCAGCACCTGTTGCAAGGTATTTTGAAATAATTCCTTCACCGCTTGGCGATAATCCGCGTGTAGTTGTGCCAAACCGGTTGGTGGCGGTAGGCTTTCAAGCTGATGGGCGATGCCTTCTGCTTGCACATCCAAGGCTTGCATCTTATCAAGGTGTTGTTGTAGGGCTTGTTGCGTTGCCTGTATCTTGTGTTCCGACACCCGCCAATACCATGCCAATGCCAGAATGGGTAGCGCTGGCAAGAGGAAATGCCCACGCATCACCAGCAAAATAATGATGATGAATGTAGCGGAAAATAACACCAGACGCGGCGAATTGAGTGTAAATAAACGTTGTTTCAGTGCGGCAAGCTGCGTATCCATTTGTTGCTGGTAAGCAATCTGCGGCAATTTCCAAGGATCAGCATCGTAGAAAAAACGCCAGCGTTCACAATAGGCTTCTTCCGAACCCGTGCTCAGCAATTCCTTGGCATCGTGGTTGCCACAGGCATGATTAGAGAAAATAGGGTAAGTCAGCACTTCTTGGTTGAATTGCTGGTATTCAAGCTTGAGGTCGTCAGCTTGCTTGGCGGCTTCCTGCTGCTTGCATTGTTCTTGAAATTCTCGCAGCATGTAATGGCTCATCGCCATGCTCTGGTATTCATTATTAGTCATTATTTTAGCCCTTTGGATATTAGTAGAGTTTGTTCATTTTTCACTCTCTCGTAATAAGACCATGAAACCTGAAAAAAAATCCCTACCCGCTATCATGCGAATAAAATGCCTGAACCAGACGTTAATTGACCGTTTTTTGGACGCTTTTTGGTCGGAACGCGGAGTGAGCCGTAATACTTTGGCGAGTTACGAACGTGATTTACGGATGTTGTGCCATTGGTTGGACGAACGCGGTGTGGTGCTGGATCAAGCCGATCGGGGGGATTTGCTCGAATACTTAGCGATTCGGGTGCGCGAAGGTGCGAAGGCGGCAACCACCGCCCGTTTACTATCCAGCTTGCGGCGTTTTTACCGCTGGCAAGTACGCGAAAACTTGCGCAAAGATGACCCAACGGCACAGATTGAGGCGCCCAAACAAGGCAGGCATTTACCGCATACCTTGTCAGAAGCTGAAGTCGATGCCTTATTGCAAGCGCCGGATATTGCCAGCCCGCTGGGGTTGCGGGATCGGGCGATGTTGGAGTTGTTGTATGCCACCGGCTTGCGGGTGTCGGAATTGGTGGGGATTCGGTTGAATGAAATTTCCCTGCCCAATGGCGTGATTCGTATTACTGGCAAAGGCAATAAGGAACGTCTGGTGCCAATGGGGGAAGAAGCCCACGATTGGATACAAACCTATTTGAGCGAGGCCCGCCCGGTGTTGATGCACGGCAAGGATATTGCTGAGCAAGTATTTGTGACCACTCGCGGCAGCGGCATGACGCGGCAGATGTTTTGGGTGCTGATTCAGCGCTATGCGTTCGCAGCGGGCATTGTGCGTAGTATTTCCCCGCATACCTTGCGCCATGCCTTTGCGACTCATTTGTTGAATCATGGGGCGGATTTGCGCGTGGTACAAATGTTGTTGGGGCATAGTGATCTTTCCACCACGCAAATTTACACGCATGTCGCGCAGGCGCGGTTGCAGGATTTGCATCGCCAGCATCACCCGCGTAGTTAAGGGACTGTAATGTGGGGAATCGTATACACGCTACAGTCAGCCATGATAAGGTATTATCCACTATCTGATTAAAGAATAAGCATTTTTACGGTAAAATTTTCATTCAGGAATAGAGAAACCATGTACAAAAAAATGATTCTGGGCGCACTGATCAGTGTTGCGCTCGCAACAACCGGGGCAATGGCTGACGATGTGCCTGCGGATCTGGGCGATAAAATGAAACCCATGTTTGGTGGCAGCGCCCCTGACTCGTTAAAGGCGACTCCCGTACCGGGCATGTTTGAAGCCAAATTTGGCGGCGAAATCATTTACGTGAGTGGCGATGCGCGTTACGTATTTGTTGGTGATTTGATTGATGCACAAAACAAATCCAGCCTGACGGAAGCATCTCGTGCGGCTGATCGGGTGGCTATTGTTAAAACTATCGACGTAAGTAAGAGTGTTGAATTTAAAGCCAAAGGTGAAGAAAAGCACGTGTTGTATTCTTTCACTGACGTTGATTGTCCATTCTGCGTGAAATTGCATAAAGAAGTGCCAGCACTGAACGAAAAAGGCGTGACTGTGCGCTATTTGGCGTATCCGCGTGCAGGCGTGGGTTCACCGGCTTACAAAAAGATGGCGAATATTTGGTGTGCGGACGATAAGCTCGCTGCAATGGATCAAGTAAAAAATGAAGGTAAAGTGTTGCCCGATAAAGAATGTGCTAACCCAGTCGCTGAACACTTTGAACTCGGTCAAAAGTTGGGTGTGAATGGCACACCCGCGTTGCTGACATTGGATGGCACAATGATTCTAGGGTATCGCCCGGCGGATCAGTTAGCCAAAATGCTGGATGACGCGAAAGCGGCAGCGGCGAAGTAAGGGGGAAGAATTCCCCCCATCCCCAACCCTTCCCCCGCAAGGGGTGAAGGGCGTTATTTCAGTAATTTCCTTAACCGATACAACTCGTCTAGCGCTTGACGTGGGGTGAGTTCATCCGGGTCTACAGCGGCGAGTGCCGCTTTCACTTTTTCGGCGACTTCATCTCTCGGTTCAGCGGGCGTGCCAAACATTAGCGGCAGGGTTTGTCCCGGTTGTGGGGCTTGCTGGCTGTGTTTTTCCAACGACACCAGTTTCTTTTTTGCTTGTGCAATCACGCCTTTGGGAACACCTGCCAGTTGCGCCACTTGCAAGCCGTAGCTTTGGTTGGCAGGGCCGTCTTTCACCGCGTGTAAAAACACGATCTTGTCGCCATGTTCCACCGCGTCGATATGCACATTGGCAATCGTGCTGATTTGTTCGGCGAGTGAGGTCAGCTCGAAGTAATGGGTGGCGAACAAGGTGAATGCTTTGCGGTCACGAGCAAGAAATTCCGCAATCGCCCATGCCAGTGACAAACCGTCAAAGGTGCTGGTTCCGCGCCCGATTTCGTCCATTAATACCAAACTGTGGGCGGTGGCGTTGTTGAGGATGTTGGCGGCTTCGGTCATTTCGACCATGAAGGTGGAACGCCCGGTACTCAAATCATCGTGTGCGCCGATGCGGGTGAAAATGCGGTCGATATTGCCAAGACGGGCGGTTTGCGCAGGGACGTAGCTGCCAATGTGTGCCAGCAACACGATCAGGGCGACTTGGCGCATGTAGGTGGATTTTCCGCCCATATTCGGGCCGGTGATCATCAACATGCGGCGGCGCGAATCCATGTACAGGTCGTTTGGCACGAAGGGGTTGTCGAGGGTGCGTTCTACGACTGGATGCCGTCCACCTTCGATTTGAATACCTGCACCATCGACCAGCGCGGGGCAGTTGTAATTCAGGGTGTTGGCGCGTTCAGCAAAATTGCTCAATACATCCAGTTCGGCGATAGCTTGTGCGGTACTGCGAATGGGGTTTAAGTGTTGCTGTAAGTCGCTTAATAGGTTGTCGTAAATGGCTTTTTCGCGGGCAAGGGCGCGTTCGCGGGCGGAGAGTACCTTATCTTCAAACTTTTTCAGTTCAGGCAGAATGAAGCGTTCCACCCCTTTAAGGGTTTGACGGCGGATGTAGTCGGCGGGAATCCGGCTCAACTGACTTTGCGGAATTTCGACGTAGTAGCCGTGGACGCGGTTGTAGGCGACTTTGAGGTTGTTGATGCCGGTGCGGACTTTTTCGCGGGCTTCGAGATCAAGCAGGTATTGGTCGGCGTTTTCGCTTAAGTTGCGCAATTCATCGAGTTCGGCATCGAAACCGGGGGCGATTACGCCGCCGTCGCGGATGACCACGGGCGGATTGTCGATAATGGCGGAATCCAGCAGGTAGCGCAGTGATTCGTGCAAGTCGATATTGCTTTGTAATTGCTGGATATGCGGGTTGTCGATGGTGTCGATCAAACCGTGAATGCGCGGCAATACGTGCAAGGAGCTGCGCAGGGTTGACAGGTCACGCGGACGTGCTGAACCCAGCGCGATGCGGCTAGCGATGCGTTCGATGTCGCCGATGCCGCGCAAGGTTTCCAGCAAGGTTTCGTAACGGTATTGGTCGAGCAATGCGCCGACGGCTTGGTGACGGTTGCGCAGGGTGAAACGGTCGCGCAACGGCTTGTTAAGCCAGCGGCGTAGCAAACGGCTGCCCATGCTGGTGGCGGTTTTGTCGATCACTGAGATCAGGGTGTTTTTGTGTTCACCGCTGATGCTGTATTCGAGTTCCAGATTGCGGCGGCTGGCAGCGTCGAGAATGATGCCTTCGTCGCTGAGTTCTACCGTGAGGCTGTTGATATGGGGCAGGGCGGTGCGCTGGGTTTCTTGCACGTAATTGAGCAATGCACCCGCAGCGGCAATCGCGAGCGGCAGGTGATTGCAGCCGAAACCGTCAAGATCGTGTACCCCGAATTGACGCAGCAGCAGGCGTTTGGCAGTGTCGAGGTCGAAGTGCCATTGGGGACGCGGGGTGGAAATGCGGTTGCGGGCGAAGGCGGGTTTCCAGTCTTCGTCGTGGAGGATTTCAGCGGGTTGCAGGCGTTCGATTTCATTGTGCAGGGTGGTGTCGGAATCGACTTCTTGCACGGTGAAACGCCCTGTGCTGAGGTCGATGGCGGCGATGCCGTAGCGGTCTGCGTTGCGGGCAATCGCTACCAGCAAATTGTCGCGGCGGTCGTCGAGGAGGTAGTCGTCGGTGACAGTGCCGGGGGTGAGCAGGCGGGTGATTTTGCGTTCGACTGGGCCTTTGGATTTGGCAGGGTCGCCGACTTGTTCGCAAATGGCGACGGATTCGCCGACTTTGAGGAGTTTGGCGAGGTATTGTTCGACGGCGTGGTAGGGTACACCTGCCATTGGAATGGGTTCGCCCGCTGTTGCACCGCGTGCAGTGAGGGTGATGTCGAGCAGGGCAGCGGCTTTTTTGGCGTCATCCATGAACAGTTCGTAAAAATCACCCATGCGGTAAAACAGGAGGATGTCGGGGTACTCCGCTTTGATTCGGAAGTATTGTTGCATCATGGGAGTGTGTTGCTGTTCTTTGCTCATGGCTCGTCGGGGCTGCTGGATTAAGCAGGAGAGTTTAGCAGTAATCGGTTAGCCACGGAAAAAAGATACCAGATAGGTAAAATTTTTTGAAATTTTGCTTGACCGACTCTGAACAAGTTAGCATAATGCGCACCTCTTCCAGCGCATCCGTAGCTCAGTTGGATAGAGTACCTGGCTACGAACCAGGTGGTCGGAGGTTCGAATCCTTCCGGATGCGCCATCTCATTTAAAAAGGCTGACTTAACGTCAGCCTTTTTGCGTTACAGGAATTCCCCACTTTGGTGTTGCCACATTTCAAAGTATTTGCCGCGCAATGCCAGTAATTCGTTGTGCGTGCCTTGTTCGATAATCTCGCCATTTTCCAACACAATGATTCTATCCATGCGCAGAATGGTTGCCAGCCGGTGCGCAATCACAATCGCGGTTTTTCGCTCGATCAGCTCGAAAATAGCGATTTGAATTTGCTGTTCGGTGAGTGAATCCAAGGCACTGGTGGCTTCATCCAGCACTACAATGGGCGCATCTTCCAGAAAAGCGCGGGCAATCGCAATGCGTTGTTTTTCACCGCCGGACAGTTTCACCCCACGTTCGCCCACCAGCGTGTCAAAGCCTTGCGGCAGTTTGTCGATGAAATCCAGCGCACGGGCTTTACGGGCGACTTCACGCACCGCCTCATCGGGGATGTCTTTGCCCAGTGCAATATTGTCGCGGATGCTGCGGTGAAACAGATCCGGTTGCTGCGGAACCAGCGAAATTTGTGAGCGTAATGAAGCCAATGAAAATTCCGTAGCATCCACGCCATCGAACAAAATTCTACCTTGCTGCGGGTCAACAAAACGAAACAGCAATTTGGTCAGCGAGGTTTTACCTGAGCCAGAATGCCCGACCAGAGCCACTTTTTCACCGGGTCGGATGTGTAGATTGAAACCGTTAAACAAGCCGACTGGCTTATCCGCTTTGCCATACGCAAACCCCAGTTGCTCAAAGCGAATGTCGCCTTGTGTAATGGTGTGGGTTGGCATATCTGCGCGATCGTCTTCCAAATCGGTTTGCCGAAAAACGTCTGCCATTTCGCGTGCATCTGCCAGAACGTTGAAAAAGCGTCGGAAATTCATCCCAAAATCCCACAAGTGTTTGATCAGGATGAGCAGCACGGTTTGGAACAACACAAATTCACCGATCTCGAATGCGCCGTTTTGCCATTCGCCAATCATCCAGTAAATCAGCAGCAATTCAATGCCGAAAACCAGCGTGCTTTGCACGGCAAACGAGACGAAGGTCAACAGCCAAGCGACATTGCGGGCGCGGTAGGATTCATCCGCCAGTGCGCCGATATTCGCACGTTCGTGTTGTTCCAGTGCAAAGCTTTTGACAATGGCAATATTGCTAATGCCATCGGCATACGCGCCGCCAAGTTTGGAATCCATCGCCGCAACACGCAGGTCGAATCTCAATTTCCACACCAGAAAGCCACCGCTCCAGCCCAAAAAGATGGCAACCCAAATCAGAAAATACAGTGCAAACGTGGGTTGTTGCTGGTAAAAAATAATGAAGGCGAGCGTGATTTGCAGCAAATTGCCGTAAAACTGAAAAATCATCCAGTCGATAATGGTTTCAAACGCTTTGATGAAACGGTTGGCTTGCTTGACCAAGCTGCCCGCAAAATTGTTCTCGAAAAAATGGGCACGTTGTTTTACCAGCACATCAAAACAGCGTTTATCGAGTTTGTTTAGCCCCCAGCTTTGAAACATGATCATGCCCAGTTCCAGCGCTCGCCAACTCAGCCAAATAACGCCGTAAGTCATGGCGATGTAGGTCAGATTTTGCAGCAGTGTGTGATGCGTATTCTCTGTGAAGGTTTTGGACAAGCCATTAGCAATTTCTTTGTAATATAGCGGTACCAATAGCTCCAGCCCCGCACCGCCGGTAATACCGATCATAACGACGACAAACCAGCCCCATTTCTGGCGGATGATTGCGCCATATTCGCGAAAAATAATATCCATGTACTAATACTTCCCTGTTGCGGCGGCAGCTCTGGCGCGGGCTTCGATTTCGTAAGGGTTATCCCAATAGAAGCTACCGCCGCGTTGTTGCGCCCGTACCCCGGCGATAAAATACACGAAGGGGAATAAGCAACCCCAGCGCTCGAATTGTTCCACATGCACCCGTTCATGCACTCGACTGCTGTGCAAGTGTTGGGGGGAAACACCAGCAACGCAATGCCCGACAGTAATGGCATTTACCGCACCGAGAAAGGGAATGCCACGCGCTAACCAGCGCCCCACCCAGCCGCCCCAAATTTCTAAGACGCCGGTGTGTAAGGCGTAACCACCGCCAGTCCATTTTGCCAATAACGCTAACGGTAAACACCAAACAGTGATGGGCGCTACCCATAAATAGCTTATTAATGACGACCTGTTTGCGATTTTTTTCATGAATGATTGCACTTGAACTTGGATAAGAACTGAACCGATACCGTGTGTATAGGGTCAGAACCTCGTATACTCAACAAAACGATTTAACAACTTTTGGTCATGACATTGTAGGGGGATTCATTCTTTGGTTGAGCATGAAACATTACAACACGGGGCTGGACTCTTAGAAAGCATCTTATTATTGCTGGTCGTGTCCGTTGGTGCAGTCGCTGCATTCCGTACTTTACATTTACCACCGATTCTTGGCTACCTATTGGTAGGCATCGTCATGGGGGGGCATGGTCTGGCGTTTATCCCAGAAAATGCAAGTCTTGAATTTATGGGCGAGGTGGGTGTGGTGTTCCTGCTGTTCGCGATTGGGCTGGAATTTTCACTGAAACAATTCATGGCGATGCGCACCACGATCATCGGTTTGGGCGGTTTACAGGTATTGATTTCTACCTTGTCAGGCGTGATGATTTTGTCCTACTTTGGCGTGTCTTGGCAAAGTGCTTTGGTGGCTGGTGGCGCGATGGCGATGTCGTCGACTGCAATTGTGGTTAAGCAATTGACGGATCAGGCGGAAATGCGAGCGCCGCACGGGCAGTCAGCCTTAGGGATTTTATTGTTTCAGGACATTGCAGTCGTTCCCTTTTTGGTCATGATTCCACTGATGGCTGGTGGTGCAGAGTTGGAGATAAATACGCTCCAATTACTATTTTACGTGATCATCGGCGGGGTATTGTTTTTTGGCATGTTACTGATTGGGCGTTATACCTTGCGCCCATTGTTTCAATATGTCTCGCGTACCGAATCGGTCGAGTTGTTTAATATTACTGTACTGTTGGTGGCTCTGACTGCGGCTTGGTTGACGCAATCCATGAGTTTGTCATTGGCTCTGGGGGCGTTTTTAGCTGGGATGTTGCTGAGTGAAACCGAGTACAAGCACCAGATCGAAAGTGAAATACGGCCTTTCCGCGATATTTTGATGGGTATCTTTTTCATCACGGTGGGGACGAAATTGGATCTCGCCATCCTGCCTTCATTGTGGCTGCCGGTATTGCTGCTGGTATTAGGTTTGATTGTGGGCAAAGGCTTGCTGATTGCGGTGCTAACCCGGTTTTTTGTGAAAAATAATGCGACTTCGTTGCGCACGGGGCTGGTGTTGGCGCAAGGGGGCGAATTTGGGTTTGCCTTGCTGGCTTTGGCGTTAAGCAATAAGGTGATGTCACCGGGTGAAGCGCAAACGACCTTGGCTGCGATTGTGATTAGTATGGCGATTTCGCCGTTTTTGATTCGCTATAACGAGAAAATTACGAATGTTCTGTTGGCGGATACTTATACGCACCAGCGTTTTAAAGAGGCAGAAGAAGTCAGTAGTGCCGTCAATGAGGTGGAAAATCATGTAATTCTCTGTGGTTATCGCCGGATGGGGCAGAATATTGCCCGTTTTTTGCAAGAACAAGGTGTGCCGTATATTGCGCTGGATCTTGACCCTAGCATTGTGGAAAGGACGTGGGAGGCAGGCGATCCGGTGCATTATGCTGATGCAACTCGCCCGGAAATCTTGATCGCGGCGGGTTTGGAACGCGCCCGTATGGTGGTGATTACGGTGATAGAGGTCGAGGTCGCCAAACGTATCATTGAGGCAGTGCGTCTTAAGCACGCTGATATTCCGGTATTGGTACGTACCCGTGATGAACGTCACCTGCAAACCTTGATGCGCTTGGGCGCAACCAGTGTGTTACCGGAAACGTTAGAAGCCACCCTGATGATTACCCAACGCATTGTGGAGCAACTCGGTTTCAGCCCCGATGAAGTGTTTCAAATGACGGAAAAAATACGCGGTGACAGTTACCGTGCCTTGCACAGTTATTACCACGGTGAGCGCGATAATACCTTGCAAGTGGGCAAGAAAACCGAGGCATTTTTGCACACCGTTAGGTTACGAGAGGGGGACTATGCCACGGGTAAACGGATTGCAGCGCTAGAGTTGGAACGTTTTGCGGTATGCATTAAAGCATTGCGGCGTGGTGATATTCGTGGTGAAGAGCCTTCTGCTGATATTTCCTTGCAAGCCGATGATGTGTTGGTGCTTGAGGGGGGCAAGGCAGAGTGTTTCCGAGAGGTGGAGAATATTCTGCGTACCGGGGGGAAGCTGGCAAGAACGACTATTCCTGCCCCAGCGGATGCTTGAGGAATGGCGGTTATGTTGATCATCTTTTAATCTATTTCTTGGTGTGCCAGTACATTTTCTATGTGTTAAATCTTTGCCGTTTTTCTGTGGTAAACTACCGTTTATCTACTCAATCTATTGGATAGATTTCACTCTGTGGTACTCTTTTATTCAGGATATGCGTTTACTTAGATGGTTTATGTATAAAAAACCATTCTAGGTTGCACACATGCCGATAGCCGGTAATTGGTCGAGTGACTTGGGGTTAACCAACGATGTGCTGGGAAGTGCAAAATTTTTCTAAATCTGAGAAAACTTTTTGCACAACCAGAAGTCTATGGAAAGTGTCGAGTCGTTTTGGATCACATTGGGGCTATGCACGACTTATATGGAGCGGATACAGATGTCCGTATTGCACGGAAGCATTCGGGTGGTATCTGGATCGAATCACCTCCGATACAAGTTATTAAAGGGAATTTGGCGATCACGACTCCTGAAAAGCAGTTGGCTACGGTTAATGAAACATTGTGTAGAATCGTACCGACAAATACTAAAAAGGTTGCATCAATATGACGAATACATCTTCTCGTGCCGGTCTGGACGCTTCTTTGTCTGAAACGGTTGCTCGTACTTTACAAGATTATCTGGATACGCTGGGTGATCATGAGGCGTCAAACATTTATCGTTTGGTGTTGGATGAGGTTGAGCGCCCTATGCTGGAAATCATGATGCGTTATACGCATAACAACCAGTCTAAGGCAGCGCAGTGCATGGGTATTAACCGTGCTACGCTGCGCACTAAGCTGAAGCGCCATAACTTACTCTAATTTGGCAGTAAGCGTGGTTAGAAGGGGCGGTTATCATGAACCGCCCCGGATATTGTCGTTAACTTTTCAATGTTTGTTGATACGTTTTTAATCCACTCCAATCACTGGCGGCTGCAAATGTTGCTTGCTTAGCCCAGCTTTCTGCGATTGCTTTGCTATAGCGAATACCGCTGGATGCCAGTTTTTCATTCAAATCATCCGTGCTCAATAGGGCTAATTGCGCATAACTTTGGATACCGTTGGCTTGCATGGCTTCGGCTAGTTTTGGGCCAATACCACTGAGCTTGGTTAAATCATCGTTATTGGCACTTTCAGTAACCGCTGTTGCTACTTCAGTAACGGTTGTTTCCACTGCTGGTGTTGTAATGTCGGCAGTTGCGATTTCTGGCGCAGGTGTAACGACAGGTTCAGTGGTGACGACGGTTTCAACAGTTGTTTGAGAGGGTGGTGGAGCGGTCTGCTTGGTTTTTACTGCTGTTAGCTCCGCTTGTAAGGCACGGTTTTGCTGTTGCAATGTGTCATTTTCTTTGCGACTGGCGTTCAGGGCGGCTTCAACTTTTTTCTTGGGATCAGGTACAAACAGCCGGACGAAAATCCATTCGATTAACCAACCGACCAGTATCCCGAGAATAAATACGCCTACTAGTTTAGACATTGTGGAACTCCATTAATTTAGCGTGTATTTAATGTTTTTTATTACAAACCAGATTCTAAACACATAATACCGCAGACAGAATACACCAAAAGGTAGGGTTTGGCAGACAAACTTCCTCCCGACTTGGTGGAAGGTCCCCTGACTTGGCATTACAGATGCCGTTTTAAATCCCGAATTCGCGGCGGTAAGCTTGTACTTTTTCCAGTAAGGCGGCGTCGTGCAGGCTGCTGCCCACGTGGTCGATAACTTCCTGCAAGCCTACGATGCTAATGACCTTGATACCGTAAAAGGCTTCTACTTCCTGAACAGCCGATTGTTTTCCTTTGCCACGTTCCTGACGGTCGAGTGAAATGGCGACACCCGCTAAGCTTGCCCCTTGAGCCGCGACAATATCTGCTGCTTCACGAATTGCAGTGCCAGCGGTCATGACATCATCAATGACCAATACCCGCCCTTGTAGGGGAGCACCAACAATCGTGCCGCCTTCGCCGTGGTCTTTGGCTTCTTTGCGGTTGAAGGCGTAAGGGTAATCTTTGCTGTGGTGTTCATACAACGCAATCGCTGTCGCCGCTGCTAACGGAATCCCTTTGTAAGCAGGACCAAACAGCATGTCGAATGCCAAACCAGAGTCGACAATCGCTTGCGCGTAAAATTTACCAAGGCGTGAGATGGCAGAGCCGGTTTGGAACAAGCCCGCATTGAAAAAATACGGGCTGATCCGCCCAGACTTAAGCGTAAATTCGCCGAAACGCAACACGCTTTGCCCGATAGCAAAATCCAGAAAATCCTGTTGATATGTTTTCATCGCTTTAATCCTTTGCGGGTAACGCTGCTAATGCTTGTCCTAATTGAAGTGCCGTGTCAGCCCCAAGTGACTGATTCCAAAACAGACCGGGGTTTTCCAATAATAAGATGACGGTAGAACCCATGTTGAAACGCCCCATTTCTGCCCCTTTTTCCAGCGTAATAGCGGGGAATACTTGGCGTTTGACCCCACAGCCTTGAGGCGGTGTGACCAGCCCATCCCACACGGTTTCGATGGCGGCGACATTGATAGCCCCCACCAAGACCATTGCCAACTTGCCGAACGCGGTATCAAACATGGCTACTACCCGTTCATTGCGGGCAAACAGACGCGGAACCGTGCGCACGGTATGCCCTGCCACACTGAAGAGCCGTCCAGGAACATAAATCTGCTCGATCAGCGTACCGGTGAGTGGCATGTGGATACGGTGATAATCACGCGGGGACAGGTAAATGGTCATGAACTGACCGTGCATAAACGGGGCA
This sequence comes from uncultured Thiothrix sp., assembly GCA_964398375.1. Classification (GTDB taxonomy): domain Bacteria; phylum Pseudomonadota; class Gammaproteobacteria; order Thiotrichales; family Thiotrichaceae; genus Thiothrix. The sequence goes on along the minus strand of CAYNNA010000002.1, from coordinate 30,828 downwards.
GCACGTGCAGCATCCCCGCCGAGCAATTCCAGTGCAGAATATTCATGACCTTTGGCTTGGAAAATGCGCCCCGCTTCAATTTTACCCATTTGGCTAATACGCCCGTCTACCGGACTCACCAGTACGGTATCCCCTGCTGCCATTGGGCGAAGAGCGGGTTGCAGTGGGCGGGTGAAAAACGCATTAAAGGTTGGATAGCTCGCCGGGTCAGGGTTGACTGCTTCCGCCAGATTGACTTTAAAAACCTTGCTGAATAAACGGATGGCGGGGGGAACCAAGGTTGGGCATTGGATGCGGGTTAGGCGGAATACCAGCCGGGAAATAAGGTGGTGCGGCAAAATGTACAATGGCCAAGCTTTTAGAATATCAGGTAGCTTCATGCAGGATTCGTGTGTTAGCGGCTAAAAGCGGGATAATACGGTAAAAGTGCGGAGAATAAACCAAAAAAGGCATCCCGAAGGATGCCTTTTAGCAAACTGTGATGCTTGCGTTAGTCTTATTGAGCAGCAGCAGGAGCGGCTGGAGCAGCAGCAACTGGTGCTTGTGCAGCAGGCATTGCCATTGGCATTTGTGGAGCCATCATTGCTGGCGCGAAGCCGTTGTTAGCACCGTTAGCAGCAAAGTTGTTGTAGCCGTAACCGTTGCCAGTACCATTGCCGTAGCCATAACCATTGCCAGCAGTGTACCAGTCACCGTTGCCTTTGCCGTTAGCAGCCATATCGGTATCCATGTTAGTGCGGCCTTTGCCTTTGAAAGTGATCGCGAAATCCACTTCACCGTCAGCATCACCTTTACCACGACCCCAGCCGTTTACGTCACCGTTACCAGTGCCGTAACCAGTACCTTGACCGCTGGTAGAAGCAGTGCCTTGACCAGCGCCTTGACCAGTAGCAGAACCGTTGTCAAAACCATCAGTGAAGTCAGCAGAAGCAGCACCAGCGAAAGCGATCAGGGCAGCGAAAGCGATAGTTTGCAGTTTCATAATTTCATCTCCTAGCGAATGTTTTTGGAAAGTTTCAGTATGGGATAATAATAATATTAGCACTTGCTAATGTAAAGGGGTTTTGAAGGTTTTCTGCAAATTTTTTGCAATTATGGTGAACTTTTTGCAGTGAACAAAAAAGCCCCGACAAACGGGGCTTTTCGAGGGGAAATGATGAACAGAAGCGCTTAGTCTTGGATGCGATATTCGGCTGAACGGGCGTGTGCCACTAAACCCTCGCCGCGTGCCAATACTGAGGCAATTTTGCCCAGTGCGGAAGCACCCTCTGCTGAACAATCAATCAAGGAAGAGCGTTTCTGGAAGTCATACACCCCCAGCGGACTGGAGAAGCGTGCAGTACGTGAAGTCGGCAAGACATGGTTAGGGCCCGCACAGTAGTCGCCCACCGCTTCTGCTGTGTAACGTCCCATGAAAATCGCGCCTGCATGACGGATTTGCGTCGCCATTTCACGCGGATTCTCCACGGAAAGTTCCAAATGTTCCGGCGCAATATAGTTCGCGACCTTCACCGCTTCTGCCATGTCTTGTACGTGAATCAGTACACCACGGTTTTGCAGCGAAGTGGTAATGATCGGTTTGCGTGGCATTTCTTCCAACAAACGACTGATGCTGGCTTTCACTTGTGCGATGAAATCTACATCGGGGCAGACCAGAATGGATTGTGCATCTTCGTCGTGTTCCGCTTGGGAGAACAGATCCATCGCAATCCAATCCGGGTTGGTTTTGCCATCGCACACCACGAGGATTTCGGAAGGCCCCGCAATCATGTCGATGCCGACCGTGCCATACACCATGCGTTTGGCGGTGGCAACGTAGATATTGCCAGGGCCGACGATTTTATCGACCTGTGGCACGGTGGCAGTGCCGTAAGCGAGTGCCGCAACGGCTTGTGCGCCACCGATGGCAAACACGCGGTCAACATTGGAAATCGCGGCGGCTGCCAGCACCAATTCGTTGACTTCACCATCGGGTGTGGGGACGACCATGATTAATTCCGGTACACCAGCAACTTTGGCAGGCACGGCATTCATCAGCACCGAAGACGGGTAAGCCGCTTTACCACCGGGGACGTACAAACCGACCCGATCCAATGCGGTGACTTGTTGCCCCAGCAACGTGCCATCAGCTTCGGTGTAACTCCACGAATCCAGCAATTGGTGTTCGGCGTAAGATTTTAGGCGAGTAGCGGCTGCTTCCAAGGCGGAACGCTGTTCTGGCGTAATTTTGGTCAGCGCTGCTTGCACACGATCGGCAGGAATTTCCAATTCCGCCATGCTCTCTGCATTCATGCGGTCGAAGCGGTTGGTGTATTCGACTACTGCCACGTCGCCGCGTTTGCGCACATCGTTGAGGATGTTATTGACGGTGTTGAATACCGCGTCATCGGAGACGCTTTCCCACGCCAGCAGGTCTTGCAACTTGGTCCAGAACGCGCTGTCGTTGGTGGTTAATTCGGTCATGTTGAGCATGTGTTAACTCCTATTGCTTACGCCGTGCTTCTACCGCTTCCGCCAACTGACGCAACACCGCTTCGGTGGTGTCGAAGTTGATGCAAGCGTCGGTGATGCTTTGCCCGTAAACCAATTCTTCGCGCTGTTTGCCGTCGGCTTTTTGGTTGCCTTCCACCAAGTGGCTTTCGATCATTACACCGCTAATGGCTTTGTTACCGGCGGCAATTTGTGCGGCGACATTCGCGGCGACTTCCGGTTGGCGGCGGTAGTCTTTGTAGCTATTGGCATGGCTGAAATCGACCATCAGGTAAGGCGGCAGTTTGGCTTTTTCCAACGCGGCTACGGCGGCGGCAACACTGCTCGCATCGTAATTCGGCTCTTGCCCACCGCGCAAGATCACATGGCAATCCTCATTGCCCTTGGTTGCAAAAATCGCGGTATGCCCTTCCTTAGTGACGGAAAGGAAATGGTGCGGGCGGGAAGATGCGCCAATCGCGTCAATCGCAATGTTCAGGTTGCCATACGTGCCATTCTTGAAACCAATCGGGCAAGATACGCCAGAAGCGAGTTCGCGGTGTGCTTGGCTTTCGGTGGTGCGTGCGCCAATCGCTGCCCAGCTTACCAAATCTGCTACGTATTGCGGGCTAATCAGGTCGAGGTATTCGGTAGCCGCAGGCATTCCCATATTGTTCAGATCCAGCAACAACTTACGCGCCATGCGCAAGCCTTTGTTGATGTGGAAGCTGTTATCCATATCCGGGTCATTGATCAAGCCTTTCCAGCCAATCGTGGTGCGTGGCTTCTCGAAATACACCCGCATAATAATATGCAACTGATCTTTCAGCGCATCGCGTAAGGGCTGTAAGCGCGTGGCGTATTCCATTGCTGCATCCACATCGTGAATGGAGCAAGGGCCAACCACCACCAGCAAGCGGTCGTCTTCACCGTGCAGGATGCGGTGTGCAATTTCGCGGGCGTCATGCACGGTTTCGGTGGCGTTTTCGCTCAGTGGGTATTCACGGTGCAGTTCTACCGGCGGCGTGAGTTCGTGCATACCGATGATGCGTAAGTCGTCGGTTGGGTATTTCATTAGGTGTTCCTCTGTGCGACAGCCGCCTGAATCTGGGCAATTAGCTCACGAATCGGGGCGTGTTTAAGTTTCATGGATGCTTTGTTAACGATCAGGCGTGACGTAATGTCTGCCATGTGTTCCAGTGGGGCTAAGCCATTGGCGCGTAAGGTGTTCCCAGTGTCTACCACGTCTACAATGCAATCAGCCAAGCCAACCAGCGGGGCAAGTTCCATCGAGCCGTATAGTTTGATGATGTCGACTTGACGACCTTGTTCGGCAAAATAGCGACGGGTGCAGTTGACAAATTTGGTGGCGACTTTTAATCCTGTGGTCGGTAATGGGCGATCGGGGAAGCCTGCAACCATCAGTTTGCAACGTGCGATTTGCAAGTCCACCAGTTCGTAGAGGTCTTGACCGCCGTGTTCCATCAGCACGTCTTTGCCTGCCACACCCAAGTCCGCCGCGCCGTATTGCACATAGGTTGGCACATCAGTGGCGCGAATAATGACGATTTTGACATCTTCGCGGTTGGTGTCGAGGATCAGTTTGCGGCTGGTTTCGGGGTCGTCCAAAGGTTCGATACCGGCGGCTTTTAACAGCGGCGCGGTATCCTTGAAGATGCGCCCTTTGGAGAGCGCAATGGTCAGTGTCTGTTTCACAAGCTTATCCATTTACCCGTTGAATACGCGCACCCAAGCGGGAGAGTTTTTCTTCAATACGTTCATAACCACGGTCGGTGTGGTAAATCCTATCCACCGTGGTTTTGCCTTGCGCTGCTAAGCCTGCCAGCACCAGCGAGGCGGAAGCACGTAAATCGGTTGCCATCACCGGCGCACCTTTCAGGTAAGGCATTCCGGCAACGATGGCGGTATTGCCTTCCAAACGAATGTTTGCCCCTAGGCGCATCAGTTCGGCAACGTGCATCATGCGGTTCTCGAAAATGGTTTCGACAATCACGCCAATGCCTCGCGAAACTGCATTCATCGCCATGAATTGCGCTTGCATGTCAGTGGGAAACGCGGGGTAAGGGTCGGTACGAATATCGACCGCTTTCAGGGTGCGATCCCGCATATCGACTTCGATCCAATCCGCGCCAGTCGTGACCAATGCGCCTGCTTCGGTGAATTTGTGCAGTACAGCATCGAGTGTATCAGGTGCGGCTTTTAATGTCCTCACGCGCCCGCCGGTCAGTGCCGCTGCTGCTAAAAAAGTGCCCGTTTCAATCCGGTCAGGTAACACGCTGTAATCCACGCCTTTGAGGTTAGTCACGCCTTCAACGGTGATTTTGTCCGTACCCGCACCTTTGATCTTAGCACCCATCGCAATCAGGCAATTGGCAAGGTCAACCACTTCCGGTTCACGCGCCGCATTTTCCAAAACTGTCGTGCCTTCGGCTAATACCGCTGCCATGAGCAAGTTTTCCGTGCCGGTCACGGTCACAATGTCCATGACGATTTTCGCACCTTTGAGGCGCTTGGCGGTAGCGCGGATGTAGCCTTCTTCGACCACAATCTTTGCACCCATTGCTTCTAAGCCACTTAAGTGAATATTGACCGGGCGTGAGCCAATCGCACAACCACCGGGCAAGGAAACTTCGGCTTCACCGTAACGCGCCACCATTGGCCCTAAGACCAGAATCGAAGCCCGCATGGTGCGTACCAAATCATACGGCGCAACAAAATGCTGAATGGTGGACGTGTCGGTGTGGACATTGTTGTGTTCGTCCGTTTCCACGGTAACACCCATGCCCGCGATGACTGCCGCTAGGGTGGACACGTCTTTGAGGCGTGGCACATTGCGGATGGTCATGGGGGTTTCTGCCAGTAAGGTGGCAGCGAGCAGGGGCAGGACAGCGTTTTTCGCCCCGGAGATTTCTACGTCTCCGTCTAGGGTTACACCACCTTCGATAATCAGCTTTTGCATGGTATTAAGATCCGGTTCAGTCGCTTGTCAGCAAAAGGATGGAATAATAGCGAAAAGGGAACTTAAAGAACATATTGGTTTTCCAAGCATAACGAATTGGGGAAAAGGCAGTGTTGGCGCGAGGCTTGTGCTGCTGCTTACGATAACATGGGGTTTACTTAATCATGATAAATGCTTGCCATTCAGGGGGAAGCCGCTGGGCTTTGGTTCTTATGTTGCTATTGGGTTTGGCAGCCATGACACCTGCCGAGGCGTTCTATAACAGTCATTCGGCATTGGGGACGAATACCAATGAAATCATGGATGACGATTCCAGTGTGCCGTTCATTGATTTGATGAAAATGTCCTTGCCATTCCGCGAGGCACGCCAGTTAAACAAGGGGCACATCGAGTACGATCGCAATGGTTGGCCCAAAAAGATTTCTCAAGGTGGGCAAGCGGGTACGCGCTTTGTCAGTAAGTTACCGGCGGGCACGATTCCCAGTGGTAAGTACATTGTGCTGTATGAGGGCGAAGGTAAGCTGGATTACCGTAACGATGCCGCTTTAGTCGAGGGTGTGTTGGGACGTGACATCATCAATCTCGATCCGGGTAAAGACAATGAGTTAAACGCAACCTTATTTATCTTGGCAACGAATCCAGCGAACCCCATCCGCAATATCCGCATTTTGCCGCTGGGGGGGATTTGTGCGAATAACCCGTTTCAGCGTGTGGCGGGGGCAGGACAGTGTTCGGGGAATTACCTGTCGTTTGAACAGCATTCCAGCAAAATCATTTTTAACCCGGATTATTTGACGTATATGCGAGATTTTCGGGTCATCCGTTTCATGAATATGAGTGGGATTACCCGTAATCCGGTGTATGCGTGGGAGGATCGTGCCAGCATTGATCAACAAACCTGGGGTGGCTCCGAGGGGATTCGCGGTGCACCGATGGAGGTGATGGTGGAACTCGCCAATCGCTTGCACGCCGACCCGTGGTTTTCTATGCCTCATGCGGCGAGTAACGATTTCATCCGTCGCTTTGCCGAGTATGTGCAAGCCAATCTTGAGCCGACCTTAAAAGTGTACGTGGAATATTCTAACGAAGTGTGGAATGGCGTATTCACCCAACACGCTTTTGCCAAGCAGCAAGGGGTGCAAATGGGCTTAGACCCTGACCCGAATGAAGCCGCGTATAAATTTTATTCCAAACGTTCGGTGGATGTATTTGGCATTTGGGAGCAAGTGTTTCGTGGCAATAAGCGAGTAGTGCGGGTGATGTCGGGCTTAATCGGTAGCACACGCATGAGCAAAACCATTTTGTCTTACAATGGTGCCTACCGCTTTACCGACGCTTATGCCGTCGCACCTTATGTGTATGGTGATGCCAATGCTTTACGTCAGGCACGTAGCGTCAGTGATATTTTCCGGGTGATGACTGACCCGAAGTACCCGCATTCCTTGCCAAATGAAATCAAATTGATTGAGAAACAGGCGGAAGTAGCCAAAAGCTTTGGGGTAGATTTGATTGCGTATGAAGGTGGGCAACATCTGGTGGATATGACCACGAAATCCGACAATCAGCACCCGAATAACCTGTTTTACGCCGCTAATCGTCACCCGCAAATGGCGGCTATTTACCGAGACCTCTTGACGGGCTGGAAGCAAGCGGGAGGCAAATTATTTGTGCATTTCAGCTCACCGCGCATTTACCGCAAATACGGCAGTTTTGGCACAAAGGAATACATTACCCAGCCGGATTCGCAAGCGCCCAAACACCGTGCGTTGCTGGAATTTACCCGCACCAATCGCTGTTGGTGGAACGGTTGCTCTGGGGATACGTTGGTGCGTCAGGCAAAACCGGCGGTGACGTTGGAGGTGATGAAAACCCAATCCGAACCGCTGGATGCGACCGCGCCGCAGTACGAACCCATCCACGGTGAACCGCCGCCATTCCCAATGGGAAATATTCCACCAGAAGACGCGCCCTTACCGCCAGCGGAGACCACTTTAGTGACCATGCGTACCATGCCTAAGGAACAATACGTTGCCGGAGGTAACGCCTTGATCCGGCAAGCACGTAATCCGGCGGATGTCTGGGCGGGGGCTTCTGCTTATCAATTGCGTCATGTGCTGAATGGCAAAATCGACGGTACGGCAGATTTGGCGGCAATGTGGCAAGCAAGCTGGGATCAGCAACACCTCTATTTACGCATTGGGGTAGAAGATGATCGCCCCGGCGTGAGCGATTCCACGTTGCCTTGGGAAGACGATGCCGTTGAGTTGTATCTGGATGCGGATGGTTCCATGAGCCAGCAATATGACCAACGCAACGATTTTCACTTCATTTTTGACCTGAAAGCTGGCAAAGTTGTCTTGGGCAAAAACTCACCGAAAATTGACCGCGTACCCTTGAAGCATACCGTGACCCGTTCTGGTAATGGCTACGTGTTGGATGTCACCCTACCGTGGGCGGGCTTGGGCATTGATCCGCGTGCGGGGCAACGCATGGGCTTGGATATTCATGTTAATGACGATGACGACGGCGGCGACCGCGACGGCAAATTGGCATGGAAAGCCAAACAAGACGAGTCTTGGCGAAATCCCGCGCTGTTCGGCGGTGTGATTTTGGGCGAATAACAGTATCAATAAATGGGGACTTTCAATGATGACAACAGAATTGCTGGCGGCGTATCACGCTGCCCATTACCAAGTGCAATACCCACAGGGCGCATTTACGCTGCGGACGGATAGCCCGTCCGACGAATTGGCGCAGTTATTGCGGGAAACGGGGCATACCTGTGCGGCGTTTATCACCGCTTGCAATCCGCATAGCTGGCCATTGAGTGAGGCTGAAAATGCCCTTGCGCAACAGCAATTGGCGGCAGAGTTAGCAGAACACGGTTATATGACCATTCCTGCGATTGGCTTAGACCCGGCGGGCGAGTGGCAAGGCGAAGCCAGTTTTCTGGTGCCGGGTTTGGATTTGGAGAATGCCAAATCCTTGGGCGAGCAATACGCCCAAAACGCAATTTTGTGGGCAGATTCAGCAACTGCCGTGCCACAATTGGTGGTGTTAGCCGCCTAGCGTTGGATATTTGAACAAAATCAGTGCCACAAGCGGCGCGGTTTGGGTTATCGTTTGCCAATTATAAATTCAATTGGCACAGGTAGCCTTTCATGCAAATTCAGGTCAGCCAACTCATCGTGAAATTCCTGCAACAGTTGGGGGTGGACACGATCTTCGGGATGCCCGGTGCACACATTTTGCCAGTGTATGACGACCTTTACGACTCCAACATCCAGACGGTGCTGGTCAAGCACGAGCAAGGCGCGGCGTTTATGGCGGGGGGTTATGCGCGGGTCAGCGGGCGCATTGGCGCGTGCATTACCACCGCAGGCCCCGGCGCAAGCAATCTGATTACCGGTATTGCCAACGCCTACGCCGACAAATTGCCGATGATCGTGATTACCGGCGAAGCCCCTACCCATATTTTCGGGCGTGGCGGCTTGCAAGAAAGTTCGGGGGAGGGCGGTAGCATCGACCAAACCGCGCTATTTTCCGGCGTAACCCGCTACCACAAACTGATCGAACGCACCGATTACCTCACCAATGTGCTGAATCAAGCCGCTCGGCAACTGGTTTCCGACGTGCCGGGGCCGGTGGTGCTGAGCATCCCGGTCAATGTGCAAAAGGAGCTGGTTGATGCGGCGATTCTGGAAAAATTACCCACGTTGAAACCCTTGCCCAAGCTGCAAATTGCCCCGCAACTGCTGGAACAATGCGCGGAAATGATCCGCCAAGCGCAACGTCCGGTGATTCTTGCGGGTTACGGTTGCCTGCAATCGGCGCAAGCGCGTGCCGAACTACGCAAGTTCAGCGACCATCTCAATATTCCGGTTGCCACCAGCTTGAAGGGCAAGGGCGCTATCGACGAACGTTCCGAACTCGCTTTAGGCAGTCTGGGGGTTACGTCCAGCGGTCACGCCATGCACTATTTCATGGAAGAAGCCGATTTGATTATTTTGCTGGGCGCGGGGTTCAATGAACGCACCAGTTACGTGTGGAAACAGGGCGTATTAAACCCCAGCAAAATCATTCAGGTTGACCGTAATGTGGCGCAATTGGAAAAGGTATTCAAAGCCGATTTAGCCATTCAGTCTGACCTTGGTGATTTCCTTAAATCCATGAATGCCTGTTGTATGTCGCAACGGCTTGAGCCGAAACCACGCCCGGCTATTGCTGACTTTAAACGCCGTATTGACCAGCAAAACATAGCGCATAATACAGTGATTTTCGGTGACAAATTCGCGCTGGTGAAAACCTTGTTTGCACGACTAGAACGGCATTTTGACGAAGGCATTGTGTTGGTCGATGACAATATTATTTTTGCGCAAAACCTTTATCGGGTGAAAGATGATGATTTGTTTGTGCCGAATACCGGGGTGTCGTCATTAGGTCATGCGATTCCTGCGGCGATTGGCGCACGTTTTGCGTTGAAAAAGCCAATGTTTGCGATTCTCGGCGATGGCGGTTTTCAAATGTGCTGCATGGAAATCATGACGGCAGTGAATTACCAGGTTCCGCTGACGATTATTATGTTCAATAACCAGACATTGGGCTTAATCCGCAAAAACCAGCACCAGCAATACCAACAGCGATTTCTCGATTGCGATTTCCAAAACCCGGATTATGCGCTCTTGGCACAATCGTTTGGGATTAACCATTTTAAAATTGCCAGCGATGCCGATTGCCAGAAAGTGTTTGAATTAGCCGATTTTCATCACGGTATTAACCTGATCGAACTGATGGTGGATCAGGATGCTTACCCTAATTACTCTTCGCGGCGTTGAGATAACCATGCCTGCACACTATCAATTCATTTTGAGTATTCCCGTTGCTGACCGCCCCGCGCATTTACGCAACTGTCTGGAAAGCATTCACCAGCAACTCACCCGTTATGGCTACGACGGCGGCATTACCATCGTGGTTGCCGAAGACAGCCGCGAACCGCAGCACATCGCCGCGCATCAGGCATTGGTGGCCGAATATCGCACGAAAGGGCTGGACGTGATCCATTTCGACTTGCCCGAACAATATCAGGTGTTGCAAAACATCCCCGTCACGCAACGCCAGCATTTAGGCAACTTGCTGACCACGCAACCCGCCGAACGTTTTTACCGCAAAGGGCAAGCCGCCAACCGCAATCTCAGTTACCTGAAAATGCTGCAACTGACGCGGGATAAAGACCGCACCTTGTATTATCTGGTGGATAGCGACCAGTTGTTTTTGCCGGAGCTGGATTATTTTCATCATATTAATCAGATTTTCCAAACCAATGACATTGCCATGTTGACGGGGAAACTGGTGGGTGATCCGCCGGTATCGCCCTCGGTGATGGCGGCGAATTTTCTGGATGATGTGAGTGCGTTTTTGCACGAAATGGCTAGTTATGATCTCAATGGCGCGTGCCAGTTTCATCGGGAGTCGCCCGTGCCGCACGATGCGGCTTATCATGATTTAGCAAAGTTATTTGGTTTTGAACAGCAAACTAGCTATTTTGATTACCCCTGTCCGCTATCGGGGGCGCACGACAATCGAGCGTGTTTGGAAACCTTCGCGGCGCGTTTGTCGTCGTTTTTTTCTGGTGAACATTTGACGCGCAAAACGGTGTATCAGCCGAGTGCTGAGCCACTGGCACTCACTCCGGCACGCACGATTTACCCCGGTAATTACATCGTAAATGTCGAGGGTTTGAAATACATTATTCCGTTTGGGCATTTACGGCTGCGGATGTCGGGGCCGACGGCGGGGCGGTTGATTCAGGCGGAAATTGGGGAGCGGTTTGCGGCGGCGAATTTGCCGATGTTGCACAAGCGTACCACGGATGCTGATGACGGTTTTCGCCCCGGTGTGGAACAACAGGACGCTGCGATTGATATTTCGGATGAGTTTGAACGCCAATTTTTCGGCGATTTAATGCTGTTTTCGGTGGTGGAGTGGCTCAAACAGCACGATTTGGCGCAATTAGCCAATGCCGCTGCGGTGCAACAGGTGATGGATACGGTGGAGGTGGACTTGCTGGCTTTGTATGCGGCGAAACACGCGGCAGTGAATGCGCAGGTGCAAGCCTTGGAGGCTTGGGTGCAACAGCCGCAACACGGCTGGCAGGGTACGCCTGCGTTGGTGCAGGTGTTGCAGTTTTTGGGGAATATTCGGCGCAATTTCAGTGATCAGTCGCTGGCTTGGCAGCAAATCCAATCGGCTGAGCATCGGGCAAAGCGTAAGCAGCAGATGCTGGCGGCGTTGATGAGTTATCGTGAGGAGCGCGAGGTGTGGGATCAGTTGTTTTGACAAGTCTATTGAGTGGTATTACTCTTAGTATGAATTAGTACTTAAGGTAATACCAAGGAGCTAACATGAATGCTTTTGTATCGACCGTGACGCAAAAGGGACAAGTCACCATTCCGAAAAGTGTGCGGGATAACCTGCATTTAGTCACGGGGGATAAGATTGAGTTTGTCCTGAATGACCGGGGTGAGGTGGTTATTAAGCTCGTTACCCGTAAGGTGACAGAGGTTGCCGGGTTGTTGAGTAAATACAAAAAGTCCCAGCCGGTAAGTATCGACGCTATGGATCAGGCTGTTGCCCAATATATCAGGAATGAGGCGGTATGAGGGCTGTTGATACCAATGTGTTGGTGCGCTTTTTGGTGCAGGATGACGAAAAGCAGGCGCAAATTGCCACCAAATTATTGGCGGATGCCGAAGCCGACAAGCGGCCTTTATTCGTCAGCAATGTGGTCGTGTTGGAAATGATGTGGGTGCTGAAAAGTGTCTATGAAGTGCCTCGTGATGAAATCCTAGATTCCCTAAGCGAATTGCTATCTATGGTTGCGTTGGAGTTTCAGGACTCATTGAGCATCCGCGATTTCGTTAGCAGCGCACAACATAACACTTATGATTTGGCAGACCTACTAATTTGTCACGTAGCGCGGGGCAAAGGCTGCGATACTACGCTGACTTTTGACAAAAAAGCTGCCAAAGCACAGCATTTCACCAAACTCTAATGTCAAATTGATCACCCGTTAGGATGCGCAACATGATTATCCCGCCAGAAGAACTCGATTTTCAACCCATCCGCGCTCAAGGTTCCGGCGGGCAAAACGTCAATAAAGTCTCGACCGCGATTCACCTGCGTTTCGACATCCGCGCTTCTTCCTTGCCGGATAGTTGGAAAGAAAAGCTGTTGAGCTACGCTGATCAACGCATTTCTGGCGATGGTGTGGTGGTCATCAAGGCGCAAACCCACAACAGTCAGGAAAAAAACCGGGCGGACGCGCTCGAACGTTTGCAACAATTAATCGCGGATGCGACCAAAGTGCAAAAGAAACGCAAAGCCACGCACCCGACGTTTAGCTCGCGGCTCAAGCGGCTCGACAGCAAGAAAAAGCACAGCGACATTAAATCAGGGCGTAAAAAAGTCGATTATTAGTAATGCTGTTTGGCGTAGTGCAGCAAGAGAGCGCGGCTGCTTTGATAAGCCTGTTCTGCCTGTTGCAATAACGTTGCATCCAATTCCACATCATCCACCGCTTCCTGAAAATCCGGTAATATTTTGCCGGTGTGAATCAGCGGTGAGGTATCTCCTGCACCCGCGATACCCGTTTTGGCAAAGCTACCGTATTCACGCGCTAACGGTTCATCCACCCCTATCCATTGCTGTAACTGGCTTAATAAGCGGTCGGTGTCAGTACAGACTTTTTCGGTATCAAAATAGTAATAACGTTGCGGGTGTTGCTGGGCGAAGTCGCTAAGGGTTTGCAGCCGTTCAAGGTAATAGTCGGTTGCACCAGCGGGGTGCGCGTACAAATCATCGGTGGATTTTTGCCGAAATAACTTAATGATGCTTTTAATGGTTGGTTCAGGTCGGCGCAACGCAATAAAAATGACCGCATCTTGCAACGCGGGCAGGCTTAAATTCAGCCGATAATCGTTGTGCAGCAGCTTATCAAACTGATAGTGACTGTCGGGTTTTAAGCTATCGTGTTGGCTGTAATCCGCGATTTGCTGGGCTAAATCAGCGTCGCTGAGGTAGCTTTGGTGCATTTCGTAATAGCCATTGATGCGCGGGTGTGAGCCGATAATATGCCCTAGCAAACTGCTGTAGGCTCGCATGTGGCTGAGTAGGAAGATTCGGGAACAGGGGAATGTCATGGGTTAGGGCTTCCAATCAAATTTTCGGGGATTTTTACATGGTATGTACAAGATTCAGTGTGTCAAGTGACAACAGCACACCCACCGCAACGCTACACTGCAATATGCTATCATCTGCCACATTACCACCGTGCAGGAAGTACAATGAAAATCCCCTACGGCTTGAGCAATTTCAAGAAAGTCATCACCGAAGGTTTTGTCTATGTGGATAAAACCGCCTACATCGCCGCTTTAGAAACCGATGGGCAGTACCATTTTCTGTTGCGCCCGCGCCGTTTCGGTAAAAGCCTGTTCATCTCGGCACTGGAGTATTACTATGACGTAAAACACCAAGCGGATTTCGACGCAATCTTTTCCCAACTCCACATCGGGCAACACCCCACCCCAACGCGCAGCAGCTATCAGGTGCTGTTCATGGAGTTCAGCGGGATTGCCACGGATAGCGCGGAATCGGTTTACCGCGCGTTCAACAACAAAGTTGATGTGGCTTTGCAAAACTTCCTCAAGCGTTATGGATATACGCAACAAGAACAGGCTGGTGTTACTGCACTGACTTCCCCATACGAGAAAATGGAGTACTTTTTTGGGGTAACAGCCAACCAAAAGTTGTTCCTGTTGCTCGACGAATACGACCATTTCGCCAATTCGATACTGGCGGAGAATATGCCGCTGTTCAAAAGTATTGTCGGCAAGGGCGGTTTCGTGCGCAGTTTTTACGAAACCATTAAGACAGCCACCCAGCGCGGCACGGTAGACCGTTTATTCATCACGGGGGTCACGCCGATCATGCTGGATAGCCTGACCAGTGGGTTTAATATTGGCAAAAACCTGTCGTTACAAGAAGACTTCAATGCAGCCGTCGGTTTTACCAAGGATGAAGTGGCGGCTTTACTCCAGCCCTTGGCAGTCGATTGCCATCTGGATGCCTCTATGTTGCTGGAGGATGTGACCCGCTGGTACAACGGCTACCGCTTCCACGCGGATGCGCCCGAAACAGTTTATAACGCCAATATGGTGTTGTATTTTCTGGATAATTTCGACACAAAACGCTGTGCTTATCCGAAAAAAATGCTGGATGCGAATATTGCCTCCGACTATGGCAAGTTAATGGGCTTATTCGGGATCGGCGACCGTGAAGACAATTACAAGGTGCTGGATGAGCTGCTCAATACGGGCGAAGTCATGGCACGGCAGGCGGAAAAATTTGATTTCGACAAGGGCTTTTTCCGGGATGATTTCATCAGCTTGTTAGCCTATATGGGGTTTGTGTCGCTGCAACGCGAAGAGTTGGCGGGGGAGGTGTTTGCTATCCCCAACCATGTGATGCAGGAGATGTATTTTCAGTATTTCAAAGCGGAACTGGAGCGGCGTAACCAGATTGAGATTCCTAATCGTGGCTTAGCCTCGGCAGTGGCATCCTTGGCGGCGGATGACAATATCCAGCCGTTAATGGATGAGATGCAGCGCGTACTACAGGTGCTTTCCAACCGCGATTTCATGAAGATGGACGAAAAGCACATCAAAACCTTGCTGCTGACGCTGCTCTATCATTCGCCGGTGTATTTCATCCAGAGCGAGCGCGAAATGAATCACCGTTACCCCGACATCCTGCTGCTGGAACGCAGCCCGTATGCTGTGCCGCACCAGCATTTGATCGAACTGAAATACGCCAAAAAATCCGAGGGTGTGAAAGGCTGGGATGCCAAGCGGGAAGAGGGCATCGCGCAAGTGCAAGGCTATTTGTCTGTGCCCGAAATTGCGGCATTGCCCAAACTCAGCGCGTGGGTGTTATTGACCGATAGTGAACAATTGGATGTGATGAAAGTACAATAACTTTCCGAATCGGCGCTGATTCGCTACGTCAGCAGCAACCAACTCGCGAATAATACCCCCGCCACCATCACCCAGCCCGGTAGTGATGACGCGGGAGTTTTTTTCTGCGACTTACCGGATAAGGCGGCTTCCAGCTCTTTGCAGGCATCTGCGTGAACCTTAACCTCATAAGCCCCCCCAATGATCTTGGACTCAATCAGTTCTTTCCGCAGTTGCTCTTTAATGCCTTCTTTTATCCCCGCCAATTTGCCGACTTGTTTGCCCTGTGCAAGCCCCTGTGAATAGCCCAACCATGACCCTGCTGCCGCACCCAACAGCAATAAAAATGACACTGTAAGAATATCCATAATTAGCCCCGAAATTTGCCCGACGAAAGCCATGAGCTAATTATCGTAAAATAATGGCAGGGATACCGTGATGGCTATCACATTGTGGTTAAGTTTGGATTAACGTTGTGAAAATATTGCATCGAATGCAAAGGCGGGAGCAACCCTTGCGGATGCTCCCTTGCGGTGTTGAGGTGGGAGTTAGTTGCTCAATTTTTCCTGAATAAAGGCAAAAACATTCGCCACTGGCACTTTCACGGCATCGCCACCGCTACGTGCCTTGTATTCAATTTCACCGGCTTGCAAGCCGCGCTCGGAGATAATAAGGCGGTGTGGAATGCCCAGCAATTCATGGTCGGCAAACATCACACCAGGGCGCAAGGCACGGTCATCCAGCAATACATCCACGCCTGCTGCCTGCAATTGCGCGTACAGTTCTTCGGCTTTCGCAGCCACTTCTGGTGATTTCTGCATGTTCAAGGGCGCAATGACCACCGTGAATGGTGCAATCGCCGCAGGCCAGCGGATACCGAATTCGTCGTTGTTTTGCTCAATCGCGGAGGCGACGACACGCGAAACGCCAATGCCGTAGCAACCCATTGTCATCACTTGTGCGCGTCCGCTTTCATCGAGCACTGTCGCATTGAGTTTTGAGGAATAGGTTTTGCCCAATTGGAAGATGTGACCCACTTCAATACCGCGCACGATGGATAGCGTGCCGCACCCATCGGGGCTGGGGTCGCCTTCGATGACATTGCGCAAATCAGCAACTTGCGGCATCGCGGCATCGCGTTCCCAGTTGATGCCGAAAAAGTGTTTGCCGTCGACATTCGCACCCGCGCCGAAGTCCGACATATTCGCTACGGTACGGTCAGCTACCACGGGAATGGTCAAACCGACCGGGCCTAAAGAGCCGGGGCCTGCACCGATCAAAGCACGAATTTCATCTTCGCGGGCGAACCGCAACGGCACGGCAACGCCGGGGATTTTTTCCGCTTTGATTTCGTTGAGGGTATGGTCGCCGCGTACCAGCAAGGCAATGAATGCGTGCTCTGAGCCTTCCGTCGCTGCGACGATCAAGGTTTTAACCGTTTTCTCAATCGGCAAGCCGAATTGCGCCACCAATTCTTCGATAGTTTTGGCGTTGGGCGTGTCGACTTCACGCATCGCTTCCGTCGGCGCGGCGCATTCGGCAATCAGGCAAACCGCTTCCGCTAATTCGATATTGGCGGCGTAATTGCTGCCACTGGCAAAGGCAATCGCGTCTTCACCGGAATCTGCCAAGACGTGGAATTCGTGCGAAGCGTTGCCACCAATCGAGCCAGTGTCGGCTTGTACCGGGCGGAAATCTAGCCCCAACCGCTGGAATATACGTGAGTAAGCGGCGTACATCGCGTCATAGGTTTCTTGCAACGATTCTTGGGTGAGGTGGAAGGAATAGGCGTCTTTCATCAAGAACTCACGCGCCCGCATTACGCCAAAACGGGGGCGTACTTCGTCACGGAATTTGGTTTGAATCTGGTAGAAATTGATCGGCAACTGTTTGTAGCTGCTCAATTCCTTACGGGCGTAATCGGTAATGATTTCTTCGTGCGTCGGACCATAGCAAAAGTCACGGCTGTGGCGGTCACGGATGCGTAACAATTCTGCACCGTATTTTTCCCAGCGCCCTGACTCTTGCCACAATTCGGCTGGTTGCACCGACGGCATCAGCACTTCAATCGCACCCGCGTTATTCATTTCTTCACGCACAATGGCTTCGACTTTGCGCAATACGCGCAAGCCATACGGCATCCAGGTGTACAAACCGGAGGCGAGACGGCGGATCATGCCTGCACGCAACATTAATTGGTGGCTGATGACTTCGGCATCTGCGGGTGTTTCGCGCAGCGTGGTCAGGGGAAATCGGGAAACTCGCATGGTGTTATCTTCTATCCGGTATGGGAAAGCGCTGATTATAGAATTCCGCGTGTTTTCCTGCATCCCCTTCTTACATTTTGCCCTATAATCTGGCGGCGATTTTTAACCATAAATAGGAATGCACCATGACAATCACTCGTGTAGCAGGCAACGGCGGCTTGCCAATGATCAACGTTAGCAACGACTATGCCGATGCCGTGATTTCGGTTTACGCAGGGCAAGTCTTGTCCTTTACCCCCAAAGGCGCGGCGGATGTGCTGTTTGTCAGCGACAAAGCTTATTACGCCGAAGGCAAAGCGATCAAAGGCGGCGTACCGATTTGTTGGCCTTGGTTCGGCGCAGACCCCGAAGGCAAAGGTCGCCCCGCTCATGGTTTTATGCGTAACCGGATGTGGAGCGAGTGGGAAACCCGCGAAAATGCGGATGGCTCAACCACTGTGATTTTGGGCGTGGAATCCTCCCCCGAAACTTTGGCAATTTGGCCTCATGCGTTCCGTTTGGCGATGGAAATTACCGTCAGCAAAACCTTGCAACTGGCATTGGTGACAAGCAATACCGGCGATGCCGCTTTTACCATTACCCAAGCGCTGCACACCTATTTTGCGGTGGGTGATATTGCGCAAACCAGTGTGACTGGGCTGGACGGTACGCAATACCTTGATAAAGCGGCGGATGGCAACGGCGCAACCAAGCAGCAAGATGGTGCAATCAGTATTAGCAGTGAAGTTGACCGCGTTTATCTCGGCGTTCCGGCGGAACTAACGATTGTCGATGGTGCGTTGAACCGCACGATCCGCATTACTTCCAGCGGCAATAAAACGGCGGTGGTGTGGAATCCGTGGGCGAAAATTGCGGCGAGCATGGCGGATTTACAGGACGACGATTACACCCGTTTCGTGTGCGTGGAAACGACTAACGCGGCGGATGATGTGGTGGAAGTGGCAGCAGGTGGGGAATTCCGTTTAGTAGCGGAATACAGCTTGTAACTCACGGCTTGAGGTTGTAACTGTTCACATTCCTCTAAAAGAACCTCACCCCAACCCCTCTCCTTGATAGGCGAGGGGCTAAGAAACGTCGCTCTTTCTCCCCCTCTCCTGTCAAGGAGAGGGGGGCGGGGGGTGAGGTTCTTCATCTGGGTCTGAACAATTAAACAGCGCCAACGCTCGTGCTCGGCTGGTTTTCAAATCCACCACAGGCAGGGGATAATCCCGTAACCCATCGCCCAATTCACGCGGTAAATGGATCAGTTTGTTATCCCGCTGTGCCAATTCTGGAACCCAGCGGCGAATGTATTCCCCTTCTGGGTCAAACTTCTGGCTTTGCACAATCGGGTTAAAAATACGGAAATAGGGCGCGGCATCAGCGCCACAGCCTGCTGTCCATTGCCAGCCGAACACATTGCTGGCTAAATCAGCATCCACCAAGGTATCCCGAAACCAGTGTTCCCCCACCTGCCAAGGCACGAGCAAGTTTTTGGTGAGCAGTGACGCCACAATCATGCGCACCCGATTATGCATCCAGCCGGTTTGCCACAATTCGCGCATTCCCGCATCAATAATGGGGAAGCCGGTTTGCCCTTGCTGCCAACGGTTTAGCACGTTTGTGTAATCTTCTGCCCAAGGGAACGCATCAAACCTTGCATCCAAGGCGCGTTCTTGCGTGTGCGGAAAGTGATACAGCAGGTGGTAAGCAAATTCACGCCAGCCGATTTCCTGCATAAAATGCCGCAAGCCGCTCTCGGCTTCAGGGTGTGTCTGCAAATAGTGTTCGGTGTGATAAACCGCCTGACGTGGGCTGATTTCCCCGAAGTGCAAATGCGGTGAAAGGCGGGCAGTGCCGGTTTGGGCGGGCAGGTTACGCGCTTCCTTGTAATTCGCACCTTGTGGCAAGAATGCGAGCAGTTTTTGCATTGCCGCCGCCTCGCCCACTTGCCAATGCGCCATCATGTCGGTATCCCAGCGGATCGTCGGCAATAAACCTAACGTATCCACGGGCAAACTCTCCGGCAAGTTGGCAGGCGCAACCATGCGTTTGGGCATGGGCAGTGGCAGGTGTTGAATCCCGTGTTTCAGCATTGCTTTCCAAAACGGGGTGAACACTTTATAAGGTGTGCCATCGGCTTTTAAAAACTCCCACGGTTCATTCAGCAGGCTGGCATTAAAGCTGTGCACTTCGCAGGTTTGCTTGAGGGTTTCTTTGATGTGCTTGTCGCGGGCAAGGCTGGCGGGGTCATACACCCGATTCCAATACACATGGGTTGCGCCGGTGCTGGCGATCAACTGCTGTAAAATGGGTAAGGCAGCACCTTGACGTAATATCAAGCGATTTCCCAGCGTTTGTAAGTGCGTATTGAGCGCCTGCAAACTGTGATGTAACCATACTCGACTCGCCGCCCCTAATTGGCTGATGGAAGTGGGTAGCGGGTCGTCAATAAACACCGGAATAACGTGTTCACAGGTGCGGCAAGCCTGGTAAAGCGCGGGGTTATCCGCCAAACGTAAGTCTTGCCGTAACCAAACCAGCGCTGTAGTCATGCGGTGGCGACTGGTGTGAGTATGGGAGCGGGTTCTTTCGCGAGGACTTTATCAAGGGTTAGACAAATTTCGCTTAACTCGGCGGGTAGCCAGTGAATATTGCGTAACGGTGTGGTGTCGGACAGCGCTTCGGGAGGTGCTTCACCGCTTAAAAATACGGTGATTTTGGTCATAACACTTAGGGCTTGCAAACTGCTGGATACGCCAGTGCTTGGCAATAGTAATGCATCAAATTCAGTGCGTCCGATAATCAGCGGCAAATGATCCAGCGTGGTTTCCGTGCCGAGCAAACTGACCTGATACCCGTGTTGGCTGATGATATTGGCGAGTAGTAGCGTTTCCAATTGCACTGCATGAGTCTGGGTATTGACCAACAATACCCGTTTACCGTTGGCGCGACTATTGTAATGTAAATAGCGCGAACCCAGTTTTACACATAAAAATTCATGCAGAAAAGCGTAATCAGCGCGGGTAGACGGCAACATTGCCTGCTGTTGCCACAGTTGCTGATACAGGGGAAAAATCAATTTCTTGGCGACTAATTCCAGCGAATACAGCGATACCGCTTCATTGAAAGAGTGTTCCAGTGAACGGGTATCCAGTTTGTGGATGCAGTGCTGAAACAGCGAGCAATAGTATCGCCAGGGATCGTCAGTTTGTACATCTTGAGCTGTGCGTAACAGGATAGGTGGGGTGTCACCGCTGTCGAGCACGTCACGCACGCGCCCTACCGGAATACCCTGATCCAGCAATACCAGTACTTGTTTGACACGATCGACATCTTGACGGCTGTAAAGGCGATGCCCTTTAGGCGTGCGGCGCGGTTTTAGTAAACCGTAACGGCGTTCCCATGCGCGTAATGTTACCGTATTCACGCCGGTCTGTTCGGATACTGTGCCAATAGGGAACAGGGCGGCAATGTCTTCGGCGTTGGGATCAGTCACAGAGTTCATAAGATTTGTAGTAGCTTTGTACAGTAATCAGTTAACTATAGGTTAGATGCTGGTAACAAAACAGTATTCTCATGAAAATTAGGGTTTAAAGCAAAAAGCCGCCCTCTAAGGGGCGGCTTGATAACTTAAGCAAGACTTCAGTGCGTCTTAGCGACCAAACAGCTTGCTTGCAAGACCAATAGCGCCAGACACGCCACCAACCGAATCCAACAGGCTACCCATATCCAATGAGCCATTAGGGGAAGCTTTGTCCACAACTTCAGGAACAGCCGCTTGTAGCCCCTTCATGGCTTGATCTGGGCTGAGACCTAATTGCTGTGCAAATGCTGCAATCTTATCTTGACCGAACATCTGGGTTAACTGACTACCAGAAGGCTGGATATTTTGACCATTGCCTAACCATGAAGCTGCTAGTGACGCCAAACCAGAGTCACCACCGCTTTGCATACCGGAAATCATGGAGGCTAAGCCACCCAGACCGCCTGCTTGTGCTTGACTGTTGCCACTGCCCATCAAACCCATCATGGCGGAAGCAATTTCAGTCATTTCCAGTTGACCATCACCATCTTTGTCCAATTGGCTTTTGAATAACTGAACAGCAATTTGCATTATATCCATGTGTTAATGTACCTGTGTTTAGATGTTTTTAGGAATGCGGATTTTCTGACCAGGGAAGATTTTGTCAGCGTCTTTGATAACTTCGCGGTTTACTTCGACGATCTTTGTGTACTTTGAACCATTGCCGTAGGCTTTTTCAGCGATTTCCCACAGGGTGTCGCCTTTTTCGATTACGTAGAATTCGTCATCACCACCGACTTGGCTGCCGTCTGCAATGGTCATGCCGTCCGCTTTCACGGACTCGATACCCATTGCGTTACCCGCCATCAGCACAGCTTTTTCCAGTGCTTCAGCCGATTGTGCCTGACCTGTTAATACTGCAACGCCATCTTTTACTTCAACTTGCAAGCCTTCAACGCCGGGGTTGTCTTCATTGATGTGTTGAGTCAGTGCAGCAGGCGCTTCCTCTTCCTTGCCGAAGATTTTCTTGCCAATGTTACGGGCGAAATCAAACAGTCCCATCTTATTTTCTCCTTGGTTTACGTGTGGATTAATCTCCATCCGTAGTATAGACGCTATTCAGCCAAAATTAACAATCGGCCTGACGATCAGTCGGCAAATCTTGTTGAAAGGTTCATGTTTGTTTTAATTTTAAGCAATAAAAGCGCCAAATTTGACAAGACGTTGTTGCCAATAGGTTTTACTCAGCTTGTCAATACTCACTTTGCTGCCACCGGATGCCGCATGGATGAAATCACCACGCCCGATATAAATACCCACGTGATTGACTTTGCTGCCACTGGTACGGAAGAAAATTAAATCACCGGGGCGCATTTGTTCAAAGCTAATGGTACGACTAGCGGCACTTTGTTCGGCTGCGGTGCGGGGGAGGGTGATGCCTTGGGCATTTTTGTAGACGTATTGGGTCAGACCACTGCAATCAAAGCCTTCGCGCGGGGTTTCACCCCCAAGGGTGTAGCGCACGCCTAGGGCCTGATGCGCTTGGGCCAATAAAGCGCGTCTAGCGGGGGCGTCATAAGGTTCAGTTTGTTGTGAAAACGGTTGGTATTGTTGTGAAAATGCCGGTTGCGACATTGATGGTTGATTATAACTGGTGAAATAAGGTCGTGCTTGGTTTTGGTAAACCCCCGGAACCGTGTGGTTCCAATACGGGTATTGCGCGGTTTGCGGGTATGAACCCATTGGTGCGCATCCGCCGAGTCCAGAAGTGACTGCACCCAATAGCAGTGCTGCTTTAATATTGCCCATTATGATCTGCCCTGTTTTTTGTTATGCATTTAGAATGTTAGGGCATTCTATAAGTTCAATCCTGAACGCAAACAAAAAACCCAATCACTTCAGATGATTGGGTTGGGTTTTAGTCATTGTTAAGTATTATTACCAGCTAGTGCCGAAACTTTTGTCGGTTTCATTGCCTAATTTTGGTAATTCCGCAATGTCGTGAATAGTGCTCAGTGGGCCATCGGGGAAGAGTTGGTACAAGTATTTACGCCCGCCTTGCGGCATAAACTCCTCTTGCAGCATATCGGCTAATTTCCGTGCATTCTGGCAGTCATCGCAGTGTTCGTAGAAATCGAGTATGAAATTGATTACTGCCATGTGTTCATCGGTCAGCGTCATACCGCGCTCAGCGGCATTGCTTTGAATTAATTGATAAACGTTGTCAGTTCTGAGTGTGGGTAACGGTGCTCGCATGACCGCGTGGGCGCGTGGGAACATTTCATCCAAAGAAACATCGCTAAACATCATAACTCAATCCTCCTGAGTATTTTCTGTGGTGATGACAAACCTGACTATCTCTAGTGGTGTGGTTTGATTCCTTGCTTATATCCTAAAAGTAGTATTTCCGAGTGCATAAGTCAAGTTATGTCTTCGACTGAGCGGCGTGGTATGCTGGCAACTGGTATTTTCCTGCATAGTCGAGTGGTTCATGAACGCCATTACCCCGAAATTAACGACCTTAACCTTAGCCGCTTACGGCTGGTCGCCTGCTAATTGGGCAAGTGTATTTTACCCAGATGATTTGCCAGCGGATTGGCAAATATCTTATTACACCAATGAATTCAATCGCTTATTGATTCCGGCGAGCGAGTGGCAAGCGCCTGTGGAGCAAGCTAGGGAATGGCTGGCGGAGGTCGGGCAAGATTTCGGTTTCTATGTGGAATTAACCCCGGAACTGTTGCAAGCGGCGCATTGGGATGCGGTGCGTAGTGCAATAGAGCAGGAATTATCAGCGCAAGTGCTGGGTATTGTTGCCGATGCTGGGGGAGTCCCTTGGATACCAACGGCGTGGTTAGAGCGTTTTGCCGTGCATATTTTGTCGAAAGGGGAATGGTTTGCTGCTATGCCACAAGGTGCAGAGGCTCAAATCGGGGTAATACGCACGAGTGAAGCGCTCTCGCCACCAGCGTTACGTGCCATATTTGAGCATTTGCAGCAACACACCGCCCACCGTGACGCCATGCTGTTTTTGGATGCACCCTGGGCGGTATTGGAGCAACTGCGTTTAATGCAGCAATTGTACGGTGTATAAATTCCGGCGCTAGTATCTTGGCGCACGGTAAGGGTCGTAACGGTAAGGATCAGGCAAGCGCCGAGGTGTTTGGTATTGCTGGTACTGGTAATAATTCCCACCTTGTTGCAAGGCTTGCTCAAACACGCCTGCTTTTTCCATGACATAGCCCAAGCCGCCGAGCAAGGTCAGCCCTAATAATGCGGCAAACACGATTTTTACCACACTGTAAGGGCGTTCGCCTTGGGTTTTGCCGTTGCGTCCGTTGATGACAAAGCGGTAGGTTTCGCTATTGTAACGGAAGGCAGCCGACCAAACCGGCAGCAGCACGTGCTTAAACGTAGTGGCTGAATGTTGCGTTTGCAGGCTGTGAACGCGCTGCTGATCGCCGCCGATGTCGCTAATAATGGCATTGTAAATACGGCTATCCATAATGCCACGGGCTTGCTCAAAGCCTTCGTCCAAATCCACCTGATAAATTTCACTCTGGAAACCGCTCAGGTAACTTTCGTTGTAAGGCACAAGATTGGGTAAATCCCACGGTTCGAGGCGGTCAAGAATCGCACGGGGCAGGGTGTGCGTAGCACCGACCAACACATCGTCAAAAAATAAGCGCACCCGTCCGCTAACCGGTGTCCAGCGAATACGGGGTACATTTTGCACCTGTTGACGTGGTTGCCCATTCACTATCACCGTGACCATTTGGCGTTCGTAATAAATTACGCCGCGTTCACCCCGGTAATAGCTGTCGGTATGGCTGTCATACGTCCAATACGGAATATAAATTCCCAGCAATTTTTCGTCGCGTTTAGCTTTGTTTTTCAAAGCAGAAGGCGCAAACCATAAGCCACCGATCCACTTATCAAACGCGCTACGGGCATCTTTTTCGGTGATTAAAAACGGCAATAAGGATTTGGGTTGGAACAGCCGCGCCTGTTCCGTCCCTGTCACTACCGGCGTACCACAAAAGGGGCAGTCACCTGCGTGGGTGTTTTGCTTCAGCTCAAACGTGGCGGCACAATTGGGGCATTTGATGACCTGAGTGTTATCCAACGGGCGTAATCTTCCCTGTTGGATAGCTCGCAACGCCTGCTCGAAACTGTATTCACGAATTTCTTGCAGATTAGGGCGAATCAGGTTTTGATGCCCGCAATAGTTACAACTGAGCGCTTCTGTTCCCGGTTGGTAGATCAGGTCGGCGCCGCACTGTTCACACGGAAAATGCTGTTGCTTGGTGTTGTTATTATCCGCCATTTAAGCCTGCACTGTTATTCGCTACTTTGAGGGGGGGCTGATGGTGGAATCGGCGGTGGGGTGGTTTGCCCCGCGAATAAACCACGGAGTGCTGCCGTTTCGCCTGCTGCTTGCCAATTCGTCATGCCCGCTTGCCACACCAGCGTGGCTGCCGTCAGTTGCCCGTTTTGAACCATTTGTTGCAATTGTGGCATACCTAACGGCCCCCTGGATTCTTGCCCGATCGCAACATGCCAGCCGGTATCGGGTAATGGCGGTGGTGTTGCTGTTGCCGGTTTGTTCAGCACTTCTGCCATTTTATTGGCAACCGCAAAGCCCATGCCCATATCCAGCGCACTGTTGGAGCCACCCTCACCAATGCCTTGCGCGGTTTGGTATTGTAGGTATTTGTCGAGATTGCCGATCATGCCCATGCTGGTACGTTTGTCGAGCGCTTCTTCGACTTCAGTGGGCAGGGAAATGTTTTCCACCAGAATATTGGTGAGTTTTAGACCATAAGCGGCAAATTCCGGGGCAATTTTCTGGGTGACGAATTGCCCTAATTGTTCGTAGTTGGCTGCCATATCCAGCACCGGAATATTCGTGCTGGCAACGATGCTGCTAAAGCGTGTCACAATCAGATTGCGTAATTGGTCACTGATTTCATCGACGGTGAAATGCCCATCCGTCCCCATGATTTCTTGCATGAATTTGCGCGAATCATCAACGCGTATGCCATACGTGCCGAAAGCGCGGATGCGTACTCCGCCGAATTCGCTGTCACGGATCATCACCGGGTTGCGCGTCCCCCATTTCAGATTGGTGAATTGCTTGGTGTTGAAAAAGTAGACTTCGGCTTTGAACGGACTGCTGAAACCGTGATCCCAGTGTTGCAAGGTGGACAGTAGCGGCAGATTTTGGGTTTCCAGCACGTACATGCCGGGGGTGAGTACGTCGGCTACCTGACCTTCATTAACAAAAATCGCCACTTGTGACTCGCGCACGGTGAGTTTCGCGCCGTATTTGATTTCGTTGCCGTGGCGCTCGAAACGGTAAACCATAGTATCGCTGCTGTTGTCAGTCCATTCGATGACATCAACAAATTCACCCATTAATTTGTCCCATAATCCCATGATTTATACTCCTTGGCGGGGGCTGTCTGCCTTGGCTTTGGCGGAAGTCAGCGCGTGGCGCAATTCGCTTTCCATGACCTTGATTTCTTCCTCGGCTTTGGCACGCATGGCTTTGCCTTCGTCGGCAATTCGCAGCGAGTCGTTGATGGTGTCGATCAGGCTTTGGTTGGCTTTTTTCACCGACTCAATATCGAACACGCCGCGTTCCATTTGTTTGCGAGTTTCGGCATTGCCCATGCGCAGGGTTTCTGCATTCTTTTCCAGCAATTCATTGGTGAGATCCGAGGCTTTTTTGACAACTTCAGCAGCATCGCTCATGCGGAAAATGGTGACAGCTTGGGCTAGTTGGTTTTTCCACAACGGCACGGTATTGATCAGCGTGGAATTGATCTTATTGATCAAGGTTTTGTCGTTTTCTTGCACCAAACGGATGCTGGGCAAGCTTTGCATCGCGACTTGGCGGGTTAGGCGTAAATCGTGTACGCGGCGTTCCAGATCGTCACGTGAACTACGCAAGTCACGTAAGTTTTGCGCCAGAATCATATCGGCGGTATTGGCTTCGACTTTGGCAACCAGTGCCGGGATTTCATTGGTCTCAAGGCGGCGCAGTTTTTCTTCACCAGCGGCGATATAGGCTTCGAGGTTGTGGAAGAATTCAAGATTGGCTTCATAGAGCTTGTCAAGTGTGACCACATCGGTCAGCAGTTGGGTTTTGTGACCTTCCATCTCGTCGGTGATGGTGTCGATTTGTTTGCGGACTTCTTCGTATTGATTCAGGAATTCGACCACAGGTTTGGCTTTACCGATGAGCTTTTCCCACCAGCTTGGTTCGTCATTGGGGTTGAGCGAATCAATGTCGAAACCTTTGATGGCTGTGACCATATTGGTCAGGGATTTGCCAGCAGTGCCAATGTCTTTGTTTTTGACACCGGTGAGCATTTTTTCCGAAATGGCGGTCATTTGTTCTTGGGTTTTGGTGCCAAAGAACATAATGCTGCTGCGGTCGTTCATGTCGATCTCGGCGATGATATTTTCGAGTTTACTTTTATTGGTATCATCGGCTTGTGCGTAGGCAACCAGTTCAGTGGTCAGTTCTGGCAGGGGAGCCAGTGTTGTACCCGGAACGATGGCAGGAGCGGTTTGGGTTACGGTGGCTGTTGTTTGTGTTTCATTCATGGTGGTCTTCTCCTTGAGTTTATCGCTTAATTAGAGAACGCCTTCGCGTTTGAGTTGGGTTTCGAGGACTTCGATTTGCACGTCCAGATCAAAATGCTTGTCTTCCAATAATTTCACCTGTTGTTCGGCAAAGGTCTGTTCTATCGAATCCAGCACCCGGCTGAAATTGGTTTCCAGAGCAACTGGCTTTTCTCCCTGATGAGTGCGTGCATAACCTTCGGTAACACGCTGTGTACCGTCTAAATAGACTTTGAGGAATTTGCGGGCGCGGGACAGGCGGGTCGGGTCATCTTCGATACTGGCTAAAACTTCACGGGCTTTGCTGGTGATGCGTTGCAGACGGGCATTGAATTCGGGGTTGGGAATGTTGCGGCGTGCTTGTTCGATAGCGTCAATTTTGACATTGGCAGCATCGAGTGCGTCTAAAACTTCTTCAATTGTGACCCCGATAGAAATATTGCCCGCTTTGTCTTTGCGCGGATCCAAACCGTAATACAAGGCAAACCCTAGGAACGTTGCCGCGCCAATCAATATCGCTGGCAAAATACCACTCATGGCGTAATCCGAACTCCACCAGTCCAAAACGCCGGTTGCCGTGCTGATAATCATTGCGGCAATGGTTTTGAACGGAGTCGATGGTGCGCGGGCAATTTTACGCCGTTCGTATTCACCTTCCAATCGAAAACCGTGGCGAGCCACGCTCGCGCCGACCATGAAGGTGGCGAATACCCCACCGGTGACTAAGGTATCCATTACATCACCGCGCATCAATGAACCGATAGCCGTAATCAGTGCGGGTAGTGGTAGCAAGTAAAGTAAAATGCCTTTGATGCCATAACGGACATTGTGAATGGTAGGCTCATAACGTTTGGCTGCCGATTTAACGGTCGTGGTCATGGTGTCTCCCATTAGAACAGCGGTGGAAATAGGTTAAAAATGGATAGCACGCTGACACCGCCAATGGTGACAGCTAAAAGAATAAAGCCAACCGTCTTGCGCAAGGCATAAGCCATGACATCTGTCCTCCTTTTTATAATCTCTGCTAAGTGTAGCGTGTCTGATGAGGGATAACCTATTCTATTCCGGTATTTGGTACACAAAAAGATTTTATTTATGAATGAAAGCTGTATAATGACAAAAAATGCTTGTGTCAGAACAAAAAAAAGCGAGCCATGAAAGACTCGCTTTTTGTGAAAGGTAACTCAAGAACGCCGTAGCTAATTGCTCCGGTAACGAATGCAGGTAAACCCCCTGTTTACGAACGTGCATTCATTGCTCAATCCTCACCATTCAACCAGCTCCCCAATAAAATGGCCGGTTGTAAGGGGGGGTGAGATTATAACTTCAGCGTGCCGTCATCCCGAATCTCTTATGCCATTGAGTGTCAGAACGGCGGAACAAGCTTATTTTTTATTTCAGATACTTCTGACGACGAAATCGTTACCACAAACCCCAAGTTCGCGATTCCTGCTGAAGTTGGGACTATACTAGTCTCGAATCCATGAATATAACCTGAATCCTTGGCTTATTTTTTGTTCGGTAAAAATAATGCCGGATCGACCGCTTCGCCATTCAAATACACCGACCAATGCAAGTGCGGGCCAGTGGCTCTACCAGTGCTGCCTACCTTGCCAATAATGTCGCCTTGCTGGACGGTATCCCCGGCTTCCACCTGAATGTCACTTAAGTGTGCGTACATGCTAATCACGCCCATGCCATGATCAAGGTAAACGGTATTGCCGCTGAAAAAGAAATCATCGGTGTGAATCACCGTGCCAGCGGCAGTGGCTTTGATCGGTGTACCGGTTGCGGCAGCAATATCCATGCCGCTGTGTGGATTGCGGGGTTGGTTATTGATGAAACGCCTCAGACCGAACCGCCCGGTGTCATGTCCCGGTACAGGTTTAATGAAACCCAGTTGGGCTGCACCCGTTGTAAAGTGGGTTTTAGCCTGTTCCTGTACGGCTAGTTCCCGGATAATTCGCTGGCTGGATTCCTCATCCGGTTCAACCTTGTTCTTATCCTTAATAGTCAGGCGTTGGGTTTTGTATTCCTTGGCTTGTATCGGAAATGACAGTGCCTGACCGCCTTGTAGCTGCACGGTTTGTGTGTCACCTTCCGCATCGAGAGGAATGCCAACCAGAGCAACCCAGTGAGCATCCTGTGGTACAACTGTTACCCGCTTGCCCTCATACTGTACCAGCGGTGCTTGAGCAGACAGCGGCGCAATGGGGAGGTGGGCAATACCGCCCGGCACAGGGTTTTCGCGTGGCATTGCCAGTATATTGCTGGAATACAATGCGATGCTCAACAGTAACCATTTTTTCATTTTTATTCACCTAATCGAACGGTAAAGCGCTACGATGAAGCATAGCACAGCAGCGGAACGAATGCGGGCGATCCAGCCCTTCCATGTGATGGCATTGTTGGCAGAAGCCCGCCAACGTGAAGCAGCCGGTCAGGATATTATTCACATGGAAGTGGGTGAACCCGACTTTCCAACCCCTGCACCCATTGTGGCAGCAGGCATCTAGGCATTGCAATCCGGGCAGACGAAATACACGCCCGCCTGCGGTTTGCCTGCCTTGCGTGAAGCGATTGCCGCTTACTATGCCCGTCGTTTTGGGGTAACGGTTGCGCCGCAGCGTATTATTGTGACGCCCGGTGCATCCGGCGCATTGCAATTGGTGCTGGGGGCATTGCTGAATCCGGGGAATGAGGTGTTAATGACTGACCCCGGCTACCCCTGCAATCGCCATTTCGTGCGCTTGTTTGAAGGCAAGCCGGTGGCAATTCCTGTGGGTGCAGACACCGCGTATCAATTGAATAGCTCGCATATTCCGGCGCATTGGAATGCCAATACCCGTGCGGTGCTGTTGGCAAGCCCTGCTAACCCTACCGGAACGTTGCTCAGTGTGCCGCAATTGACCAGCGATTCAGAGCCTAGCCCTTTGATTCACGGATCAATGAGTTAAAGGCATT
>CAYNNA010000001.1:0-83035 GCA_964398375.1 uncultured Thiothrix sp. | reverse complement strand
ACAGGCATTCTCCATGACTGAAGCGCAGACTTTCCAGCTCCACACCTCTTACCAGCCCGCTGGCGACCAGCCAGAAGCTATCCGCTCGCTAGTCAACGGCTTAAACGACGGCTTGCTGCACCAAACCTTGCTGGGCGTGACGGGTTCGGGCAAAACTTTCACGATGGCAAACATCATCCAGCAAACCCAACGCCCCGCGATTATTCTGGTACACAATAAAACGTTAGCAGCCCAGCTTTACGGCGAAATGAAAGAATTCTTCCCAAATAATGCGGTGGAATACTTCGTTTCGTACTTCGACTATTACCAGCCAGAAGCCTATGTACCGTCCAAAGACGTGTACATCGAAAAAGATTCCGCGATTAATGACCACATCGAACAAATGCGGCTTTCCGCCACCCGCAACCTGTTTGAACGCAAAGATGTCATCATTATCGCCACCGTCTCATCCATTTACGGCTTGGGCGACCCTGAATCGTACTTGAAAATGTTGCTGATTCTGGTGCGCGGCGACCGCATCGACCAACGCACTATCTTGCGTCGCCTTGCGGAAATGCAATACACCCGCAACGACCTCGACCTGCAACGCGGCACGTTTCGGGTACGCGGGGAAGTCATCGACATTCATCCCGCCGAATCCGACAAAGAAGCCATCCGCATCGAACTTTTCGACGACGAAATCGAGAACCTTAGCTATTTCGACCCACTGACCGGCGAAGTGCTGCGCCGCGTGCCACGCCTGACGGTTTACCCAAAAACGCACTACGTCACCCCGCGTGAAGTGCTACTGGCTGCCATCGACTACATCAAAGCCGAACTCAAAGAGCGCCTGAAAGTACTACGCGAGAACGACCGTTTGGTGGAAGCGCAACGCCTTGAACAACGCACGCAATACGACATCGAAATGATCGTCGAAACCGGCTACTGTTCCGGCATCGAAAATTATTCACGTTACCTGTCGAAACGCCCTGCGGGTGAGCCGCCGCCGTGCCTGTTCGATTACTTGCCGCGCAATGCCATCGTGTTCATCGACGAAGCCCACGTCACCATCCCGCAATTCGGCGGCATATACAAAGGCGACTATTCTCGCAAAAGCACGCTGGTCGATTACGGCTTTCGCCTGCCCTCGGCACTTGATAACCGCCCACTGCGCTTTGATGAATTCGAGAAACTGATTCCGCAAGCCATCCACGTTTCCGCCACCCCCGGCACGTATGAGCTGGAACATTCCGACAATATCGCCGAACAAGTGGTACGCCCCACCGGACTCGTCGACCCCGAAGTGGAAGTTCGCCCCATCATGTCACAAGTCGATAACGTCATGTCGGAAATCAGCGAACGCGCCCGCCGCAACGAGCGTGTGCTGGTCACAACCCTAACCAAACGCATGGCGGAAGACCTCACCGATTACCTGATGGAACACGGCATCAAAGTGCGTTACCTGCACTCTGACATTGACACCGTGGAACGCGTCGAAATCATCCGTGACTTACGTAAAGGTGAATTCGATGCACTAGTTGGCATTAACTTGTTGCGAGAAGGTCTTGATATACCAGAAGTTTCATTAGTAGCGATTCTGGATGCGGACAAAGAAGGTTTCCTGCGTTCCGAACGCTCCCTGATCCAAACCATCGGACGCGCCGCCCGTAATGCCGAAGGCAAAGCGATTCTGTACGCCGACAAAATCACCGATTCCATGCGCAAAGCAATGGATGAAACCAGCCGTCGCCGTGCTAAACAACTCGCGCACAATGAAACACTCGGCATTACCCCACAAACCATCCGCAAGCGCATCGCCGACGTGATGGAAGGCGCTTACGCCAATGCCCCCAAGGGCAAAGGCAAAACACGCGGGGAAAAGAAAGTCGCCGAAGACGCGGCTGAATACCGCAGCTTAACACCCGATCAGGCAATTAAGCAGATCAAAAAGCTGGAAGAAAAGATGTTCCAGCACGCCAAAAATCTGGAGTTTGAACAAGCCGCATCAGTCCGAGATCAGGTTGCCCACATCCGCGCCCGCGTGTTCGGTCTGGAGTGAAGAAACCCCTCCCCAGCCCTCCCCTTATCAGGGAAGGGAGCGAAAATGTCTTATTCCTCCCCTGATAAGGGGAGGCTAGGAGGGGTTTCTTTCTCTTCAAACTGGGTTTTCAGTGTGGTGTAATGCTGCGCAAACATGACTTCCAGTTCATCAATCACCACCGTTGCTGACTTGCCATGAATCACATGTGCTGTCATCAAGCTGGAGGTTTCATTCAATAAACGTTCACGCGGAATCATTGGATAGGTAGCCGTCAGGCGCTTAATCGCTTTCACCACACTTTCCTGTTCAGGGCGCTGAATACTTTCTGGTGAAGGGAATTCGGTCATGAGTTCAAGGTCAGGCGTGGGTGAGCCTGCGAGAAATTCGGCAAACCGCATCAAGGTTGCCTGATCGTTTGAACTCATGTTGCGGTATAGCTTGCGAAGACGCTTTTCTTCGGCAGAGCCGGTTGATTGTGGCATACCGGGTAACATGGGGTTTCCTGTGTGATACAAATAATCCGGGGTACAGCACGATACGCTGTACCCAACAAGGACTTACTTCTGCTTTTTGAGGTTTTCGCAATAACTGCGGGCAAACTCCAACAGCTCTTCCATCGCACGGACTTTGAACTTCTGGCGCTGGCGCACGAAAGAAAAGTCGCGTGTCAATGGTGGGTCAAGCGGTATAGCAACCAATGAACCCAGACGCAATTCTTTGCCAATACTGGCGCTGGAAACAATAGAAACGCCCATACCGGCTTCCACAGCACCTTTCACGGCTTCGGGGCTACCCAGTTCCAAGCAAGCGTTCATCGCGTGCTTGTCCATGCCTAATGCATACAGGTAGTCGAGAACCACTTCACGTGTGCCTGACCCCTCTTCACGACAAATGAAGGGGTATTCCAACACGTCTTTCAGCTTCACCGCCGTTTTGTTCGCCAGTGCGTGTGTCGGCGGAACAATCAGTACCAAATCATCCTGACGGCAGACTTCCACCAGCAAATTTTTGTTGTTGACCACGCCTTCGACAACGCCAAGATCAATCACGTTGTTTTCCACCATTGACACAATGCCTTCGGTATTGGAAACACGCAAACGCAATCTGACATCGGGATTCTTGGAGTTGAACTCGCCCAGCAATGACGGCAGCATGTATTCGGAAATGGTCGTGCTCGCACCAATGGTCAACGAACCACTGATGTCATTCGTCATTTCACGAATGGCATTTTCCATTTCGCTGTATTGCTCGAAAATACGCTCGGAATACTCGAACGTGATTTTCCCGGCTTCTGTGAGGGAGACGCGGTTATGCGTCCGGTCAAACAGACGGGTATCAAACTGATCTTCCAACTGACGGATCTGGAATGTGACCGCCGGTTGCGTCATGTGCAACACTTCTGCTGCCTTCGTGAAGCTCAATAAGCGAGCCACCGCATGAAAGACCTGTAATCTTCTATCAGCCATATGATTACCTATTCTCCTATTACCAGTCCTAGCAAACCCCACAGGGAATCCATCCGTGCCATCCCTGTTCCGGTTATCCACTACCGGATATTTACTACTGATCAATGTTTAAAAAAACCTATCGAAAATTCCAACCGTTATCACCAGAGGAATTTGTTATAGATAGCATAGAACAATTTTCGCATTATGGTTAATGATATGTTCAGCTTTATGAATAAAATGATATACCGGTGATAAGTGGCGATAAACGGCACAGCTATTTACCCTATCACACTACACATTTTTCTCTTTTCCTTCTTCCACGGCTTTTGCAGGTAACTCAGGCTGCTTGCCCGGAATACGCGGGTCATCATCATCCATCAAAATGCGATGTGCAGGTCCTTCCAAGTCATCGTACTGCCCACTTTTGACGGTGTAAATAAAGGCTATCACCACGACAATCATCACGCCGAGTGCTATCGGAATCAGCAAGTATAAGGCATCCATCGCGTTACATCCCAACCAAACTTGACATTATAGACTAGAATCACTCATTTTTCAGACGCAATGAATTAAGCACCACCACCAAAGAACTGGCAGACATGCCAATCGCTGCCATCCAAGGCGCGATCATGCCTGTCGCCGCCAACGGGATAGCTAACAGATTATAGGCAATCGTCCATAAAAAGTTCTGTTTAATAATAGTTTGCATCCGCCGTGAAGTACGCACCGCCAAGGGTAGCTGCCGTAAATTTTCAGACAATAACACCATATCCGCACTGGCTTGTGCCAATTGCGAGCCGCTACCCATCGCAATCGACACTGGCGCACCCGCCAGCACCGGTGCATCATTCACCCCGTCGCCGACCATTGCCACCACCGCACCCTGAGCTTGCAGATGATGCATATACGCTAACTTATCAGCGGGCAATTGACCACCGTGCGCATGAGCAATACCCAATTGCTGCGCAACGGCTGCGACAACATTAGGGGAATCACCGCTGAGCAAGGTCACAGTAACCCCTTGGGCTTGCAGCTCTTCCACCATTTGTGCGGCTTCCGCACGCAACTGATCCGCGAGACTAAACACGGCTAACCAGCCATCCGTTGAGCCTAGGAAAACTTGTGAGCTGTCGCCAGCGGCTGATACCTTTTCAGGCAATGGGTATCCGGTCAACTCTTCCACAAAGGCGTGCGTACCAAGTCGGTAATGCTTACCAGCACACACACCTTTCACACCCCGCCCAGATTCTGCTATCAGGTCGCTAACATTGGCTGGGTTATCACTGAGACGTACAATCGCGTGGGCAACCGGGTGTTCTGACGCCATTTCCAGCCCAGCAGCGATTTGCTGGCAAACCTGTACAGGTTCAGCGCCCAAGGTTTGCACGTCAACCACTTCCAAATGACCGTGCGAGAGAGTGCCAGTTTTATCGAAAATAATGTGATTGACCCGTGCCAAGGTTTCCAACGCATGACCACGGGTCGTCAGCACACCTTTAGAGGTGAGCAAACCTGTCGCTGCGGTCAAGGCGGTGGGGGTCGCCAAGGAAAATGCACACGGGCAGGTAATCACCAAAACCGACAGTGCAATCCAGAATGCTTCCGAAGGCTGGTGTTGATACCACCAAGCAAACACTGCCGCCGCCGTCAGTAAAATCAGCGGCACAAAGCGTGACGCCACCTTTTCTGCCAAACGCGCCAATTCCGGCTTTTCGGCTTGCGCCCGTTCCAGCAAACGAATAATGGCAGCCAATACCGTACTGTCGCCAACCTTATCGACGCGCATTGTCAACGGGCTTTCCATATTCACCGTACCACCGACCAAAGCATCGCCGGGCTGCTTGTGGCAAGGCAGGCTTTCACCTGTCAATAGCGATTCATTGGTGCTACTCGTGCCATCGGTGACGACACCATCAGCCGGTACTACTTCGCCCGGTTTGATTAACACCTGATCACCCAATTCAAGTTGACTGACCGGAATCACTTCCTGCTCACCATCTCGCAAACGGGTCGCCGTGGCTGGCATTAAGCGTACCAATTCCTCTGCTACCTGACCGGACTTATGCCGTGCCGCCATTTCCAAATAGCGCCCTGTCAGCAGAAAAAAGGTGAACATCGTGACTGAATCAAAATAGACTTCGCCACCACCGATCAATGTCGCCCAAACACTGGCAGTAAACGCAATCCCGATTCCCAATGATACCGGCACATCCATGCCGAAGCGCCCGCGCCGTAAATCCCGCCATGCCGAGCTAAAAAACACTCTTGCGGAATAAAACACTACGGGTATGGTCATCACCAGACTAATCCAGCGCAAAAAATCGCGCATTCCGGTATCCATATCCGATACAGCGCCGATGTACATGGCGATTGCAATCATCATCACTTGCATCATGCCCAAACCCGCGATGGCAATACGGCGCAATGCAGCGGATTTTTCCTTTTTTTGCAAAGACTCAAGGCGACGCGGATCAAAGGGGTGCGCGTGATAGCCGATTTCGGAAATGGCTTGCAACACTTGGCTCAAATGCAAGCGTTCGTTATCCCATTTCAAGGTAGCGCGGTGGGTAGAATAGTTAATACGGAAATCCAGCACCCCGTCGAGTTGCCTGACGTGATGCTCGTTGAGCCAAACGCACGCAGCACACACAATGCCTTCCAAAATCAGCGACGCTTCCCGGATAGTTGCGCCAGTTTCGCGTACAAACGATTTCTGCAAATCCGGTGAATCGTAAACCTGTAATTGCCGCAATGCCTCTGGCACTAAATCATCGGGCTTATCGCTGATTTTGGTACGGAAGCGGTAATAATCGGTGAGGTTATTGTCGACAATTGCCGTCGCCACCGCGTGACAGCCCGTACAACACATTTCACGCGATTCTTCATCAATATCAACACGGTAATGTGTACCAGGCGGAATAGGCTGACCGCAATGAAAACAATCGCCGGAAGCTAGGTGTAAAGAAGTATCACTCATAATGGCTTAAGGCTTATCTCCAACCCAGGTTTCGCCTTTTACTTCGTGGACTTCATCCCCACGCTTAACCGTCATTACCATATCCCATGCCCCCGGCGCAGGCAAAGCAATGGGTTGCCCATAAAAACCGGGGGCAGCTTCCGGCAACTCCAAAGTGACATCCATTGCTTTATTAGAAGGGCGTAAAAAAGAAACCTTCACATTGCCGCCCATGACGGCTTGACCCGCTTTATCGGTCACGTGGATACGGAACATGCTCGCCTTATTCGGTTGTGGCTTTTCCAGCCAACCATCGGCGACCTGCCAACCACGTTCCTGCTGGGTTTTCAACTGACCAATGTAGTTATTATACAGGTCATATTTTTTCTGGTAGTCATTGGAAACCGTACCAGGGAAAGCAGAGGTAACATTTTGTGCGCTTTCACGGCGTGGTTCTGGCAAGAAATTGCGGATAAAATCAGCGCTCGCACCACTGTTTGCCAAAGTAATAATAGTGGAGTCCACAATCACGAGTATCATGAAAAAGCCGATAATAATTCCCGGCCCCCAATGCAACCTGCCACTATCAGTATCTGAGCCGAGTCGGTTGCCGACAATAATCCCCGGCAACACCGCTGCCATCGTGAAAAAGGCAAAGTGGATGGCGAATACATCCAGACCTGCCCAATACAACACTGCCAAAGGTACATAAATCGCCAACACGACCAAAAATGTCAGCAATGACGCCAGCTTACCGGGGCGTTTCAGGACTTTGTAAAACAAGACAAACAGGGCAAGCGAAACCAGTACGCCTACCCCTAATGTGAACGCTATATTTTGATTTTCCATGCGACCTTACGGAACCATAAAGTGTGAAGGGACGATGACAGGCTCTGTCACCTTACCTTCCACTGGCGTGAGCCTGAACTGGAAGTCATGGTTTTTACCTGCCTCACCGGGCTGCATAGTATAGCGGACTTTTGCCAAGACACGCAGTGTTGAATCCGGTTTCACGCTCAAATCATTGATCTGCAAATCCATTTCAGCATTAGGCAAACCCTCTATTGCTAGGGTATAACGCGCTGCCTCCATCGTTTTGTTATTGATTTTAACTTCGTAGCTGTTCTGGATACGCCCATCAGACAGTGTAACGTACAAGGGGCTGCGAATCTGCACGGCAGTCACTTCCAGTTGCTTGCTGCTGGCAATGCTCCACACCAAATAAATCGTTGCCAACAAGGTAGCCAAGCCATAACCCACGGTGCGCAACTTGATGATTTTGGTCTTTTTGCCTTCCAGCGCATGTTCAGAGGTGTAACGAATCAAACCGCGTTTCCACCCCTGTTTATCCATAATGCCATCGCAGGCATCAATGCACAGCGCACAGTGAATGCAGCCAATTTGCAAACCATTACGGATGTCGATACCCGTCGGGCAAACTTGCACACACAAGCCACAATCCACGCAATCGCCGTGACCCTTTTCCTGACGGAAAGCCTGATCACGTAACTCTTTCACCGGCTTGACACGCCCGGCAGTACCTTCACCGCGATTCATGTCATACGACACGATCATGGTATCTTGGTCAAACATAACGCTTTGGAAACGGGAGTAAGGGCACATGTGCAAACACACATATTCCTTCGCCCAACCGGCTGTCAAATAAGTTGTGAGCGTTAAAATAATGACCGTGCCGTACAATGCGGTGGGAGCCGTTCCGGTGAAAAATCCGGCAGTCAACTCAAACGCATCCCCCCAGTACAGGCCAAAACTCAAGCCTGTCCACATCGCTAACAGCAGCCACAAAGCATGGGTCAAACCCACTTTACGAATCTTTTCAGCATTCCACGGCTGTTTATCCAAACGCAAGCGGGCGACACGATCGCCTTGCACCCAACGCTCAATCCAGCGGAATGCATCCGTCCACAAGGTTTGGAAACAGAAATACCCGCAGAATACTCGCCCAAACAACGTGGTCACAAAGAACAATAGTACCGCCGCGAGGAATAGCAACGCCGTCAGCCAGAAAATATCCTGCGCGTGCATCACCAAGTCGAACATGTAGTAACGTCGCCCTGGAATATCAAACAAGATCGCCTGATCCGGGCCCACGGCACGTTCCCAGCGAATCCAAGGCAATAAAAAAAACACCGCATAGCCCAGCAACAAAATGCCGGTTTTAATGTTGCGAAAACGACCTTCTACCGAGCGGGGCTGGAGAGAGGCTTTAGGCTGGATGGCTTGTTCAATACTCATGTTGCAATATCCAATCGTTGGCTGTGCCAGACGGGGTGAAAAACCTGCATCATACCCGACCCTGTGCGCTTTACATTGCGCAGAATCAAGTTGGTGCAGGATTTCTCTGATATATCACAGATACTCAGCGTTACCCATGTACCCGCGTAAAGCAACAGGAATACGGATGCGCCCGTCTGCTTCCTGATAATTTTCCAGCACTGCAACCAGAGTACGCCCCACCGCCAAACCAGAACCATTCAGCGTATGCAACAACTCCGGCTTGCCGGTTTCCGGGTTACGGTAACGCGCCATCATACGGCGTGCCTGAAAATCACCAAACGTAGAACACGATGAAATCTCGCGGTATTTTTGCTGACCCGGCAACCATACTTCCAGATCGTAGGTTTTCATCGAGGAAAAACCCGTATCGCCCGCACACAATACGATCACGCGGTAGGGCAGACCCAACTTTTGTAGAATGGCTTCTGCATTGCCCGTCAAGTTGTCCAATGCCTGCATGGAATCTTCCGGGCGCACCAACTGCACCATTTCCACTTTTTCAAACTGATGCTGGCGAATCAAGCCACGAGTATCCTTGCCGTAAGAACCCGCTTCGGAACGAAAACAAGGCGTATGGCAGGCATATTTCACCGGCAATTCGGTGGCATCAATAATGGTATCCCGCGCCAGATTCGTGACCGGCACTTCAGCGGTCGGGATTAAGTAATAACCTTGTTCGCCTTCAAGCTTAAACAAATCTTCGGCAAATTTTGGCAACTGCCCAGTGCCGCGCAAACTGTCTGCATTCACCATATACGGCACATACGCTTCCGTATAACCGTGTTCCTGCGTGTGCGTATCAAGCATAAACTGGATCAGCGCCCGGTGCAGCCGTGCCATTGCGCCACGCATCACGACAAAACGGGAGCCGGTAAGCTTTGTGCCTGCATCAAAATCCATCCACCCATTCGGCAAACCGAGGTCAACGTGATCTTTCGGTTCAAAATCGAATGTGGTCGGCTCACCCCAGCGGCGGATTTCGACGTTGGCATTTTCATCTTTGCCGTCGGGTACAGAAACATCCAGCACATTGGGAATGCCCATCACAATGGCATCAAGCCCGGCTTGCAAACTGGCGAGTTGTTGCTCTTTTTCCTTGAGCGTGTCACCCATATCCGCGACTTCGGCGAGTAAGGGCTGAATATCTGCCCCCTTCGCTTTAGCTTGCCCAATGGCTTTGGAACGTGAGTTACGTTCATTTTGTAAGGTTTGGGTCTCTACCTGTAAAGCTTTGCGGTGCTCCTCGACAGCGCGGATGGTATCCACATCCAACTTAAAACCGCGTCGTGCCAATTGCGTGGCGACCTCATCCAGATCGGCTCTTAAACGTTTGGGGTCTAACATAACTCTTGTTCCATGCGTGCATTGCAGAAATGATAGGCACAAAAAAGCCCGCTATGTAGCGGGCTTTTTACTTTGTCGGCTATCACCGTACAAAAATATGGCGGAGAGCGAGGGATTCGAACCCCCGGAGGTTTAACCCTCAACGGTTTTCAAGACCGCCGCCTTCGACCACTCGACCAGCTCTCCGAAGGATGCACATACTACGCAAAACGCCCTGCCATTTCCAGTGTTTTTTCAAACAAAGGTTAGGTTTTCTGTCTGTCAGCCGTGTGGTGGCTATGCTAGAATCCGTCCTTTATGACTGCCCTAACCGAGACAGGCTTAATGGATTCAAGCAAACCCTCCCTAACCTACCGTGACGCTGGCGTTGATATTGACGCAGGCAACACGCTGGTAGAACGCATCAAACCCCACGCCCAACGCACCAAACGCCCTGAAATGTTAGGCGGTTTGGGTGGTTTCGGCGCACTCATGTCGATTCCTTCGCATTACAAAAACCCGGTATTGGTGTCCGGTACAGATGGCGTAGGTACTAAACTCCGTCTCGCTATCGACACTGGCATCTACGACACCATCGGCATTGATCTGGTCGCCATGTGCGTCAATGACATTATTGTCAGCGGCGCGGAACCGTTATTTTTCCTCGACTACTTTGCTACCGGCAAACTTGACGTGGATATTGCCGAAAAGGTCATCGCCGGTATCGCCGAAGGCTGTTCCCAAGCCGGTGCTGCACTCGCTGGCGGCGAAACGGCAGAAATGCCCGGCATGTACCAAGGTGACGATTTCGACCTCGCAGGCTTCTGCGTCGGCGTAGTGGAACGTGACAATATTCTCGACAATTCCCGCGTACACCGGAATGACGTGCTAATTGGGCTGGCTTCCAGCGGTCCGCATTCCAACGGCTATTCCCTGATCCGCAAAATTCTTGAAGTCAGTGGCGCATCACTGGATGAACCGTTCGGTGACAGCACCTTAGGGCGAACGTTACTAGAACCCACCAAGATTTACGTCAAAGCGATTCTCGGTTTAATGCGCCGTTATAATTTGCACGCGGTCGCACACATCACCGGCGGTGGTTTAACCGAAAACTTGCCGCGTGTTTTGCCTGCCCGCACTAAAGCGAAAATTAGTCTGAGTAGCTGGCAACGACCGGAAATATTCAATTGGTTGCAGGAAAAAGGCAGCGTAGCAGATGATGAAATGCTGCGCACTTTTAACTGCGGCATCGGCATGATTCTGGTCGTTCCCGCCGACAAATCCGAAGAAATCATTAGCACTTGCCGCTTGGAAAACATCAAGGCCTGGCAAATTGGCACGATGGATACGTCTGACACTGATACCCCATTCGTCCAATATGTCGCTTAACAAGCACACAGCACTGCCCACACTGGTAGTGCTGATTTCGGGCAGCGGCAGCAACTTGCAAGCCATTATCAACGCGATTAAAA
The DNA here is from genome assembly GCA_964398375.1 of uncultured Thiothrix sp. Taxonomy (GTDB): domain Bacteria; phylum Pseudomonadota; class Gammaproteobacteria; order Thiotrichales; family Thiotrichaceae; genus Thiothrix. The sequence goes on along the minus strand of CAYNNA010000001.1, from coordinate 71,518 downwards.
CCGGTCGGCTGAGTGCGCGGATTGCAGCAGTCATCAGCAATCGCGCCGACGTATTGGGCTTGCAACGCGCTGCTGATGCGGGAATCCCAACCGTCACGCTGGATCACACCCGCTTTGACAGCCGAGCCGCGTTCGATCAAGCCTTGCAAACGCAGATTGATGGTTTCGAGCCGGATTTGGTGGTGTTAGCGGGATTTATGCGCATCCTTACGCCTGACTTTGTGCGTCATTACGCGGGGCGAATGCTCAATATCCACCCTTCCCTATTGCCGCTGTACAAAGGTATTCACACCCATCGGCGCGTATTGGAAGATGGCGGGCATGAACACGGTGTCAGCGTACATTTCGTGACCCCAGAATTGGATGGTGGCCCGGTAATTATTCAAGCCAAAGTGCCGGTGTTACCCAGCGATACCGAACAAAGCCTTGCGCAACGGGTGCAGGAACAGGAACACATTATCTACCCGCGTGCGATCCAATGGTTTCTGGAAGGCAGGTTAAAACTGGAAAGCAATCAAGCAATGCTGGACAGGAAAGCCTTAACCCGTCCCGCCCAGCACCTCAACTAATCAACCGAAATGGCACACGTAGTGCAAATCTTCCAACGTCTCAATGTCGAAGGAAGAATTTGCACCCACCTCAAACGATTGCCCACCAGCATAATCCACCCAAGCATCGCTGCCCGCCAAGCGCACGCGGCAGCGACCTTGCAGCAACTCCATAATCTCCGGCGCACCCGTATTAAACGTCAGGGTAGACGGTAAAATCACCCCCACGCTCTTGCGCGTGCCATCCGCTAACGTCACGGTGTGGCTGACACACTTACCCCCAAAATACACATTCGCGGTTTTAGTCACGCTAACATTTTCAAACTGACTCATACACTTCCTTTACATCACCTAAATCATTGACCGGCAATGGTCATTTTATCAATCAAAATCGATCCGGTACGGATACTACCACGCTCATCCACATCATCCCCAATCGCGACAATGCCTTTGAACATATCCTTCAAGTTTCCGGCAATCGTCACCTCTTCCACCGGATGCACAATCATCCCGTTTTCGACCCAATAACCCACCGCACCCCGCGAATAGTCGCCGGTAATGCCATTGACACCGTTACCGATCAATTCCGTTACCATCAAGCCGGTTCCCATTTGCGCCAATAAGTCAGGAAAACTGATACCCGTATCCGCCAGTAATAAATTGGTCACACCACTCGCACTACCCGTGCTCGGCATTCCCAACTTACGACCACTGTAGCTGCCAAGGAAATAGCCTTGGATAATGCCATCTTTGACAATATCCCGCGCTTGCGTCGCCACACCTTCGGCATCGTAGGAACGGCTGCCCAAGGCTTGACGAATCAACGGATCTTCACGCAACTGCACAAAATCCGGGAACGCTTGTTGCCCGATCGAATTCAACAAAAAGCTGGCTTTGCGGTATTGCGCACCTCCCATGATCGCCGATACCAATTGCCCGATCAAACCCCGTGCCATTTGCGGCACAAACAATACCGGCGCTTCACGGGTGGATAAGGAGCGTGCATTCAACCGCCGCACCGTGCGTTGCGCCGCTTCCGCCCCCACACTATCCGCCGATTCCAGCAATCCCGGTACGCGTGACACGCTATACCAGTAATCACGTTGCATGGAGTCGCCATCTTGTGCCACTACCGAACAGCTCAAGGAATGGCGCGTACTGTGACTAACCCCCATGAAACCGTGCGAATTCGCATACAAGCTCATACCCGCGTAGCTGTCCACGCCCGCGCCTTCGCTATTGGTAATACGGGCATCATGCTCACGCGCCACCGCTTCGGTTTGCAGCGCCATGTCAATTGCCATGTCCGCATTCAACTCCCAAGGGTGATACAAATCCAGCTTCGGAAATTCCGTCGCCATGCGTTCCGCATCCGCCAAACCGTTGAAATCATCTTCTGAGGTATAACGCGCAATCCGGCACGCCGCCTCCAAGGTATCCGCCAAGGCTTGCGGCGAAAAATCACCCGTCGAGGCATAACCTTTGCGATGCCCGAAAAAAACCGTCAAGTTAATGCCCTGATCACGGTGGTATTGCAGCTTATCCACCTGCCCCATGCGCACTTCGACGGAAAGCCCCATGCTTTTGTCAATGTCGAGTTCAGCCGCCGTCGCACCTTTGGCTTTGGCTGCCGCCAGCACATGCTCCGCCATCGCTTGAAATTCGGTTGCAATGTCGAAACGGTTGTCGAGTTCAATCATGGTTATTATCCTTATGCTGTCGCTGTGCCGCCAACGGTCAAACCGTCAACCCGAAGTGTTGGTTGCCCCACGCCCACGGGTACGCTTTGCCCGTCTTTACCGCACACGCCAATGCCGGTATCCAGTTGCAAATCATTGCCAACCATGCTGACACGGGTTAAAACATCCGGGCCATTGCCGATTAGCGTGGCATTTTTCAACGGCTTGCCGAGCTTACCATTTTCAATTTGATACGCTTCCGAGGCGGAAAACACGAATTTGCCCGACGTAATATCCACTTGCCCGCCAGAAAAATTCACCGCGTAAATGCCTTTCTCCACCGACGCAATGATTTCTGCCGGGTCATAGTCGCCCGCCCGCATGTAGGTATTGGTCATGCGCGGCATCGGCAAATTGGCGTAAGACTGACGCCGACCATTGCCAGTGGATTGCGCTCCCATCAACGCCGCATTCTGGCGGTCAAATAAATACCCTTTGAGAATCCCATCTTCAATCAGGGTAGTGCATTGGGTTTGCGTGCCTTCATCATCCACACTTAGCGAACCACGGCGTTGTTCCAGCGTGCCATCATCCACCACGGTAATGCCTTTGGCAGCCACTTGCTCACCGATCCGCCCTGCGAATGCCGACGTGCCTTTGCGGTTGAAATCGCCTTCCAAACCGTGCCCAATCGCTTCATGCAACAAAACACCCGGCCAACCATTGCCCAACACCACCGTCATATTGCCCGCAGGGGCGGCTTCTGCATCCAGATTAATCAAGGCTTTGCGTACTGCTTCTTCGGCGTATTCTTGCGCCTTATTGCCGCTCACGAAGAAATCGAGGCTGAAACGTCCGCCACCACCTGCTGTCGCACTTTCGGTTTGCCCGTTGCGTTCCACAATGACTGACACATTAGTGCGCACCAGCGGGCGAATATCAGCCGTCATGCGTCCGGTTTCATCCACCACCAAAATGATTTCATGCACCGCTACCATATTCGCCATCACTTGCTGCACGTAAGGGCTGGTAGCACGTGCAATGCTGTCAATCTGGCGTAAGAAGCTGATCTTATCGTCTTCTGACAACGAGTTCAGCGGGTCATCCATCCCATAAAGCGGGCGCTGTGGGGTACGTACTGTCCACGCATTCACCGCACCCGATTGCCCTGCGCGGCTAATCGCACGGGCAGCTTTGGCGGATTCCAGCAAGGCAGGCAAGGTAATTTCACCGCTGTACGCAAAGCCGGTTTGCTCACCACATACCGAGCGCACGCCCACACCTTGCTCAATGCTGTAACTGCCGTTTTTGATAATGCCTTCTTCCAATCCCCAAGATTCATAGCGGGCAGACTGAAAATACAAATCTGCCAGCGTGGTATCTTTGGTTAAAAGCTGGCTGAAAACCTGTTCCAGATGCGCCTCACTCAAACCCGTTGGAGCAAAAAATGCCTCACGGGCAAAATCGTATGCCTGTTTCATGATATTCCTTGATTTATATTTTCTTTGGGGCAGCGATGGGAAAGTACCGGAAAAGTCTTGCGGGTTTGCTCCAAGGCTTCAAGATCAATGTCAGCCAGCACCACACCAGCACCTTTTCCGCGCACATCGCGCACCCGCCCCCAATAATCCACAATCATGCTGTGACCGTAGGTAGTACGCCCGCTAACATGGTAGCCGCCTTGTCCGGGGGCAACCACGTAGCACAGGTTTTCAATCGCCCGCGCCCGCAATAACACCTCCCAATGCGCCTTACCCGTCAACTCGGTAAATGCAGCAGGAACCACTAAAATTTGCGCCCCTTGCTCGGATAAGCGCCGGTACAACTCAGGAAACCGCAAGTCATAACACACCGACATCCCAACCTTGCCAAACGGCGTGTCCACCACGACAGGCGCTTTGCCCGGCACGGTCGTATCGCTTTCGGTATACACTTCCTGATTTTCACTGAGCATGACATCAAAGAGGTGAATTTTGTCGTAACGCGCCACCACATTGCCTTGGGCATCGTACATCAGCGAGGCAGCATAAGAACGCGCCGGATCGTCAGAACGGAGCGGAATCGTACCTGCCACAATCCACACGCCGTACTTACGAGCTTGCTGACTGATAAAGGTCTGAATCGGCCCTTCACCGAAGGTTTCTGCTACTTTCACTTTGTCGGCATCGTGTGCACCCATCATGGCAAAGGTTTCAGGAAACACCACCATGCCTGCGCCGCGTGCTGCTGCTTCCTTAATCAATCGCCCAGCTTCCATCAGATTCGCCTGAACCTGTGAGCCTGCTGCCATTTGTAGTGCTGCGATTAACGCCATGCTGATTTCCCCTTACTGTATGCGTGGTCTCATTGTCGGTTCAATGCGTCAAAACATCAACAGTCGTCTTTTTTAATGGTGGTTTTAATTCGACAATTTCCGGTGTTTCCCATGAGCCAGTCACGCGGTAACGTAATCCACCCCCGGTTTGCACTTGATGGGCAGCAGGTTTTTCCGTCAATGAATTCAACAGTAACATCGCCGCACCACCGCCGATACCGCCCACCGCCGCCCCCACCACCGGCAAGGTTGAACGCAGGTTTGGCACAACGGTCACGGTGTGATCCAAGGTTTTGCGGCTAAGGTCGAGACTGCCCTCAATCCCCGCCACCATTGCCGCCGCGTCGATGAGGGTATCGTGGGTTTTCAACACGCCATGCTCCAAACGGAAACTGCCAGTGATCGCATCAAACGCCACCCCTTTCACCGTCATATCGCGGAAATCCAGCGCCAGTCGGTTCGGCAAGCGTTGCGCATCCAGTAACCCCAATAAACGCCCTAAACCGGGGTCAACATCCGTCAAACTACCTTTGTCAAGCTTGGCTTGAATCGTACCATTCAAATTCGCCAAGGCAACGCTGAACGGTGCGCCTTGCCAGTGTAATTGTGCATTGGCAGTTAACTCCCCACCTTGCAAAGCGGCTGCCTTACCCGGCTTTGCCAGCAGCTTGCCCGGTTCAGTCACCGTTGCCTTGGCAGTCAGTTCGGTGTGGGATGAACCATCCGCTGCCGTATACCAGCGCCCTTTAGACGCGGATAACACCATCAGGGGGTGACGAATTTCCAACTGTTCAATCAATAGAGCATCGCGGGATTTATTCAAGCTAAGGCGAAGCGACTGAAGCGGGAACTCGCCCTTGCGACAATCCGTGCAAGTGAAACGCATGGAGGGGAAATTTACCGGCGACAAACCCTTAGCCGCTGCCGCTTTGCCCGTCGCTAACTGTTCGCCAAGCTGATCAAGATCAAGGTGTTGCGCATCAATATTCACACGCCCACTTGCCGGTGCTTTGACGGGTAAGTGTATATTGGCTTGCAAGTGATCTGCCTGTACATGCGCTTTGAGAATGTCGCCACCACGGACACTCAACGCAGCCTTACCAAACGATTGTTTGCCCGCCGTCAGCTTGCCAATCTTCAGATCGGCGTGCAACGCATTGGACATATCTGAGGGTGTCGACCCTGCGCCGCTGAGTTTCCCCAGCGCCAGCCATTCCAGCAAGTCGAGTTCCGCCAATTCCCCGCCTAATTGGATACCACTGGCAGGTAAATTAATCGGCTTACCACCCACCGCAATACCAATGGCGGGCGCTTGCTCACCCTTATGCGGCAAACGTGCCTGTACCTGCAAGTGCTTACCTAACCCCACCGATGCTTGCCAAGGCTGCGCCGAATCAAACGGCAATTCAACCTCCACCTGTAACTCACGCGCCTCCGCTGCCGCCTTGCCAAACGGTGGCGGCAACGCAATTCTCACGCCCTGCAATTGGCTACGCGCCAACACTTTCAAACTTGTCGGTGCCTGACTTGTGGCGGTATTCGCATTAAAGGCAGGCAATTCCAGCCGAGTATTCACTAGCGCTGTGCCGCTCAGGTATTGCCGCAAGTTGGCAAGGCTTTCCGGCAAAAATACGGCTGGTTGCTGCTGTTGCTGTAAGTCAATGCTGATAATGCCCTTGGCTTTATCGGTACGCGCTGATAGTTTGAGGGGCTGTTGTCGGTATTGCCCGCTTACCCCACTGGCATCCACACCATGCTGATCAAAATGCACCCGCCCCTGCAACTCGGTAAAATCCTGGTCATACGCTGGAATCGCGAAACGGTTGCCCTGCAAACTCACCACGCCATCCATTGCCACACCTTGCTGTTCCAGCGTGGCATGTCGCAACGGCACATCCAGCTTCAGATGCAACGCCGACCCGCCAGAAAATCTAGCCACCGGCATAAAATCCTGCAAACTGCGCCCAATCGGTGCGTCACGCAAATAATTCATGTGCGCTTGCAAATCCCCTTGCGTGTTCAAATCGAGTAACAAGTGCGTATCGTGACCGTGCATATCGGGAATCGCCACCGTGCTGCCAGTCACTGCCAAATCCATGATCCGAGCGCTGTGCACGGTGGCATTCATATCCGCATTGTGAAAATGCAGTTCACCATTCACCTCGTGGGCGGCGGGCCATTCAGGTAGATACGCCAACACCCCGTTCTCAATAGCGAAACGAATGTCGAATACACCCGACTGGCGTGTAAAGGGAAAATCTGCCGGGTTTCCGCGCAATATAAACTCACCCTTGGGCACGTAACCTTTCACAATCGCCGTTTTTAACCATTTTTCGGTGTTATCGGGAATAATGGCTGGGATGTAATCACGCACATTATCCACAGTACGGCGCGTGGCAAACGTCATATTCAGGTCAATAGCTGGTGCTTGTTGCATCGGCACTGCCAATGTTCCGATGCCTTGCAGAGTAAGATCAGGGTTTTCTGCGCTTAAGTGACGGAGTTGCCAATGCCAACCATCGGCTTTGACCTGCCAGTTCAAGTCCGCAGCTAAGCTATCCACCCGCAAGGTTTTTTCAAACCACTGCGGGTAACTTAACGGGCTATCGTTGAGCTTAACCTTGACGCTACCGCCTTCATTAGCCGCCGTAAACGAAGCATTGACACCTTGCAGCGCAGGGATCTGGGCATTACCTGTCCACCCCAAATGCTGAATTTCACCCGTGCCACTGATGTGCAAAGGCTTGCCTGCCGCTGCTTTAATGGTGGCATCCAGCTTCAAACCACCCGCATTCACCCCGTAGTGTTTCAGCAAGGGTGACGGCAAGGCGGCGAGATTAAAAATCTGGGTACGGGTGTGGAGCGTCCCGTCCCATTGCGTCTTGCCCTCGGCATTAGTCACTTGCTGCAATACCGCGTCCACACCCAACGTTTCCCCAATCGTTGGGGGGAATAAGGCATCTGCTTGCAAGGTGATTTCATTCGGCAAAATCTCGCCCATGAATTGCAAATCACTCAAGGTTAACGCACGGCGGTTGGTAACATCCATCCAATGCACAAAGCCGCTATTGATACTAATGCGAATCGGTGACTGGCGCTCAATATTCAGCGCAGTGTTTTTTTGCCCCGGCAAGGGAAAGCGCAACCCTTGTACTTCTGGTAGCGCATTGGCTTCCTGGCGCAGGATAAACTCCACGCCTTCCAACACAATATCCGCCGGTTGCAAACGCAAGGTGCGCAAGCTTTCGCGCCAGTCTACCGAGAGGCTCAGTTGGCGGATTTGAATGGGAGATTGCCCGGAAGTATCGTCAGTGAGTTGCAAATTATCCAACACCCAGCGCAACTCATCGCTGTCATGGTCGACACGAATTTGCCCGATGCTGATCGAATTGCCGACAAAGCGCGATAATTCGTGTTCCAGTATGCCTTTATAGTCATCAACCATCGGCAACCACAAATGCGCCAGCCCCAGCAGCGCAACCAGAACAATAGCCCAATGAAACAAAAAAGTGAGTAGCAGGTAGGTGAGGCGTAATACAAAACCGCCCTGCCTCCTAGAGAAGTACAACGTCGAAATGCTCCTGCGTGTAAAGTGCTTCTACCTGTAAACGAATCGGAATCCCCACGAATTGCTGCAATTCTGCCAAACTGTCGGATTCTTCATCAAGCAGTAAATCTACCACTTCCTGCGAAGCCAACACCAGCAATTCACGGGCATCAAATTGGCGCACTGCCCGCAAGATTTCACGGAATATTTCGTAACACACCGTTTCCGCACTTTTGATAAAACCATTGCCATTACAACATGGACAAGGCTGGCACAGCACATGTTCCAAACTTTCGCGGGTACGTTTACGGGTCATTTCCACTAAGCCCAGCGGGGAAACATCGCATACATAGGTTTTGGCGTAATCGCGTTCCAGCGATTTCTCCAATAACTTCAATACCTGCTGGCGGTGGTCGTGTTGCAGCATGTCGATGAAATCAATAATGATAATGCCGCCCAGATTACGCAGGCGTAGCTGGCGAGCAATGGTTTGCGCCGCTTCCAGATTAGTGCGGAAAATAGTTTCTTCCAGATTGCGGCTGCCGACAAATCCGCCGGTATTCACATCAATCGTGGTCATTGCTTCGGTTTGATCAATAATCAAGTAACCACCAGACTTGAGTGGCACTTTGCGTTGCAAGGCTTTCTGGATTTCCTCTTCCACACCGTGCAAGTCAAAAATGGGGCGTTCACCGGGGTAATGATCAATGACACTGGCTAAATCGGGGATGTATTTCTGGCTGAATTCAATGACTTTGGTGGCGGTCTCGCGAGAATCAATCTGTACCTTGCTGATTTTCTCGCCCACCATATCGCGTAGAACCCGCAACACCAAGGGTAAATCAGAATACACCAAGGTAGGGGCTGGCGACTCGACCGATGATTTGGCAATACTGTCCCAGAGTTTGCACAGAAATTTCATATCGCGGCGCAAATCATCTTCGCTGATACCTTCGGCAGCGGTACGCACGATATAACCGTGTTCACTGCCAAATTCAAGGCGCAACTGTTCAATAATCGCCCGAAGGCGTTCACGTTCCGCGCCTTCTTCAATTTTGCCGGATACCCCCACATTATTGTTATCCGGCATTAGCACCAAAAAGCGTGAAGGAATGGTGACATGCGTGGTCAAACGCGCCCCTTTTGTGCCGAGCGGATCTTTGATGACTTGCACCAACAACTTTTTGCCTTCATAGAGCAATTCGCTGATTGGTAACGTCGGGCGTGGAATGGTACTCCCCTGAAATTCTTCCAGCGAAGGATGCGTAAGGTCAGATGCGTGTAAGAATGCCGATTTTTCCAAACCAATGTCGATAAAAGCCGCTTCCATTCCCGGTAGTACGCGGCTAACTTTGCCTTTGTAAATATTGCCGACAATGCCCTTGCGGGAGGTGCGTTCGATCAGCACTTCTTGCAAACAGCCATTTTCGAGTAAGGCAACCCGTGATTCTTGCGGGGTAACATTGATTAACAGTTCTGCGCTCATGAATCTGCCTTTGGTGGTGATAGTTTTTTATAAGGTATTAATGCCTGCCGTTGCCAGCAGTTGCGCCGTTTCAAACAGCGGCAAACCCATGACCCCAGAGTAAGAACCTTCAAGTTTTTCGATAAAAACTGCGCCAAGTCCCTGAATCGCATACGCACCAGCTTTGTCATGTGGCTCACCACTCGCCCAGTATGCCAGAATTTCGGAATCAGTGATGGTACGGAACTTAACCACACTGCGGCTTAACCTCACCTGTGTGCCTGTTGCAGTAGTCAAAGCCACTGCGGTGAGAATTTCGTGCGCCTGACCCGACATTTGTCGCAGCATTTGTTGCGCGTGGGGGAAATCGCGGGGCTTTACCAACAATTCACCGTTGAGAATGCCTAGCGTGTCCGAACCTAAAACAGGTAGGAGCTTGCCATGCAAGCGATTTTCCGCAGTATCGCCAGCAAGGCTGGCTCCTACAGCATCCCAAACGGTTTCTGCTTTGAGGATAGCCAAACGTTCTACCAACGCTGCTGCTGATTCCCCCAACAACGGCGTTTCATCCACATCCGCTGTTTGCACCACAAAGTGAATGCCAATTTGTGCCAGCAATTCGCGGCGACGGGGTGAAGCTGACGCGAGAATAAGCTGTGGTGCGTGCATTTAATCCCCCCGATGGTAAGGGTGGTTAGTCAAAATACTCCAAGCACGAAACAGTTGCTCGGCGACAACTATCCGCACCAGCGGATGCGGAAATGTCAGTGGCGACAGCGACCAGCTTTGCTCGGCGCGTTGCAAACACGCGGGCGACAAACCCTCAGGACCGCCAACCAGCAAGCTAACATCGCGACCGGACATCATCCAACTATCGAGTTGCTGCGCAAGCTGTTCGGTTGACCAAGGTTTGCCTTTTACATCGAGCGTGATCACGAGATTGCCGTCGGGAATCGCTGCCAGTAACTTTTCACCTTCACTCTGCCGAATGCGGTTCAAATCACTGTTTTTGGTGCGTTTCTCGGCAGCAATCTCGCGAATCAACAACTGGCATTGCGGCGGCATTCGCCCAGCGTATTCTTCCGTGCCAGTATTGACCCAGCCCGGCATTTTCGTGCCGATGGCTAATAAGTGAATGCGCACTTAGTCCGGCGTCCCCAGCATACCAGGGCGCGATTGTGGCAAACCTTCGCCGACTTCCCAGAGCTTTTCCAAATTATAGTAGTCGCGGGTACTGGCCAGCATGACGTGCAAAATAATGTCATTTAGGTCAAGCAATACCCAGTCGGATTGCGCGTCACCTTCGATACCCAATGGCTGCACACCGGCTTCCTTCACCGCCAGTTCAACCGCATCTGCCAAGGATTTAACGTGACGGTTAGAGTTACCGGTCACGATTACCATCATATCGGTGATGGAGGATTTGCCACGCACATCAATCGTCTTGATGTCTTGACCTTTCATATCGTCCAGTGTTTTAACCACTAATTGCTTAAGTGTTTCGAGTTCCATTAATTATTCACAGTAAAGTTGATGTCGTTGAATATAGTCCAGAACGCTGTCTGGTAGTAAATATCGGGGGCTTTTACCCCGTTTCAATAGCATACGCAGATGGGTGGCAGAAATATCGAGAGCGGTAACGCTTAAAAGGTAAATCCTGCCTGCGGGTGTGGCGCGTAAATCATCGGGGTTTGTGCTGAGGAAAGGTTCATACCAACCGTTAGGAGGCAGACTATACCTTGGACGGTGCACCACGACCAGATGCGCGAGTGCTAAAATTTCATCCCAACGGTGCCAACGCTGAAAATGCAGAAAGGCATCGAAGCCCAGCGTGAACAGCAGCGGACGTTCGTTACCGACTTCCGCGCGGAAGGTTTGCAGCGTGTCGAAACTGTAGGAATGCCCGTCACGGCGCAGTTCGCGGTCATCAGCTTGCAGACGCGGTTCCATGACAATCGCGGCTTGCAGCATTGCCAGCCGTTGCTCTGGCGTGGCAATGGGTTGTGGGCGGTGCGGCGGCTGCTTGCCCGGAATTAAACGCATATCGCTAATGCCGAAATGTTCCACGACTTCGAGCGCAGTACGTAAGTGCGCGTGGTGGATGGGGTCGAACGTGCCGCCGAGGATGCCGATCATTTACGCATATCCAAACGGGATATTAATCAACTTCTCGTCGATTAAACCGAGGCGATCATTGTTGCTAATCACAATCCCGTAAGGGCATTGGTATTCCTCAATGAAACTGCGAATGCCCGTTAGGTCACGCAATGTCACGGTTTGTTTGTATTTGATTTCAATGGGTAACAAGCCGAATTCACCTTCCAACACCAAATCGACTTCAGACCCAGCAGCGGTACGGTAATGGTAATAATCGAAGATTACCCCTTGAGCATTGAGTCCTCTGATCACATTTTCAATCACCATCACTTCCCACGAATGCCCCATCTGCGGATGCGCCAACAAATCAGGCTGAGTGTACAGGTGCAAAAAATGGTGCAACAAACCCGAATCCCGTAAATAGCCTTTGGGGTGTTTAACAATACGCTTAGCGGCATTCTTTTCATAGGGTGGAATATGCCGCCAGATAAAAGTGCCGTGGGCAATCCTGAAATAGTCGCGCACAGTCGGTGCTGATAGCCCCAAAGTGCGTGCTACGTCGGAATAATTAATGATTGTCCCCGACAATTGCGCCAACATTTGCAGGAATAGCTGGTATTTCTCGCGCTGTAAGTTGGGAAACAGGCGCAAAATATCGCGTTCTAGGTAAGTTTTCACATAGTTTTGCATCCACAACTTCTGAAAGCGCGGATTATTCTTTAGCCAAACTTCGGGGTATCCGCCGCGTAACCAGTAATCGTGATGCTGCTGCAAATCGGTCGCACTGGGTATCAGACCGGCGAAATCGCTTAGCAAACGCCGCGATTGAATCAGCTCATACAAACCTGATAGCGGCTGTGCGAAAGCTTCGCTCATGCTGAAGGGAGCAACCTCTAGCAGCGCAACCCGACCCGCCAGACTTTCGGAGATGGCTTGCATGAGATTGGGCGAGCTTGAACCTGTGATTAGGAAACGTCCGTTGGTGCTGCGATCAGCATCAATCGCCACGCGCAAAGCGGGGAATGCGGCGGGTAGCAATTGTGCTTCATCCAAAGCAACGTGTTTCGGATGCAGGCGGAAAAATAGATCGGGGTCACGCGCCACTACATCGTAATCGCTGCTCATTTCTAGGTCATAGCGTTGCCACTGCTGTGGAAGATCATGCAGTGTGGTGGTCTTTCCCGCTTGACGTACACCTGTTAGTGCCACGCAGGGAAACAGGGTGAGTAGCTCTTCGATAAAAGGGGTAAAGTGTCGTTTCATACCTTGCAATTTAAAAGACTGGGTTTCAAATTACAAGGCATTTGTTATTGAACCTTATACACTGGGCAAATGCGCTTCATTCATCAGTAAAACACGGCACAGATTGCGCCGCACATTTGCCCGTATGCTAAACTGAAATCCTCGCAACAGTCGGCATGGCGCAATGAACCTCAAAATTCCTTACGGCGAAAGCAATTTCAAAAAAGTGATCAACGAAGGTTTCGTTTACATTGACAAAACTTCTTACATTCCCCTGCTGGAGCAAGCAGGTAGTCACCTGTTCCTCATGCGCCCGCGCCGTTTCGGTAAAAGCCTGTTTCTGTCGATGCTGGAATATTATTACGACAGTGCTTACCGCGATGAATTTGAAACGCTGTTCGGCAAACTATATATCGGGCGACACCCCACACCACTGCGCAACAGCTACCCCGTTCTGTTCATGGATTTCAGCGGTATCGACACCGATAGCGGGCATGACGGGATTTATACAGCCTTCGACCGCAAAATTGCCAATGCCTTACTGCGCTGTCTGGAACGTTATGACTATCCATTAGCCGCTCAACAACAGATACAAGATGAAACTAGCCCGCAAAGCCGCTTGGAAGCATTCCTGCGTATCCTTGACAACGCTAACCAGAAGTTTCTACTGCTAATCGACGAATACGACCACTTTGCTAACAGCATTTTGGCGGATGATCTGCAATTGTTCCAGAAAATCATGGGCAAAGGCGGGTTTGTACGCAGCTTTTACGAAGTGCTGAAAACCGCGACCCAGCGCGGCACACTTGACCGGCTGTTTGTCACTGGCGTCACGCCGGTAATGCTCGACAGTATGACCCGTGGTTTCAATATTGGCGTGAATTTGTCGCTGCACGAAGACTTCAATGAGGCGATTGGCTTTACCGAAGCGGAAGTGATCACCCTGCTGCAACCATTGGCGGATACATGTCCGTTATCGCTGGAGCAACTACTTGGCGATGCTCGCGCTTGGTACAACGGCTACCGCTTCAACCTCAAAGCGCAGCAAAGCGTGTATAACGCCAATATGCTGCTGTATTTCGTCAAAAATTTTGACCACAAACGCTGTGAATACCCCGAACCGATGCTGGATGAAAACATCGCTTCGGATTACGGCAAGATCATGAAACTGTTCACCATCGGCAACCGCGATGACAATTTTGCGGTGCTGGATGAGTTGTTGAATGCGGGTGCAGTACAAGCCAGCCAGCGGCGCAAGTTTGAGTTTGACAAGGGCTTTGACCGCAATGATTTTATTAGCCTGATTGCGTACATGGGCTTCACCACGTTGGTGCGCAAATCGCTGGCGGGGGAAGTGTTTGCTATTCCCAATCATGTGATGCGCGAGTTGTACTTCCAGTACTTCAAGGTGGAAATCGAGCGGCGTAACCAAATCACCATTTCCGACCGGACGTTGCTATTAGCGGTGGAAAAACTGGGCTTGTATAGCGACATCCAGCCGCTGGTGGCGGAACTGGAACGGGTGCTGCAATTGCTGTCCAACCGCGATTCACTGTATCTCGATGAGGAACACATCAAGACGATTTTGCTGGCATTGCTGTATCAGTCTCCGGCGTATTTCATCCTGAGTGAACGCGAAATGGATAAGAAATACCCCGATGTATTGTTGCTGGAGCGCAGCCCTTATAAGGTCAATTTCCAACATTTGATTGAACTGAAATACAACAAAAAAGGTGATGGTGACAAAGGTTGGGAGGCGAAAAAGAAGGAAGGCATTCAGCAAGTGCAAGACTATTTACAATTGCCCAGCATTGCGGCGCTCAAGAACTTGAGTGCCTGGCTGATCGTTACAGATACTCAGCGCGTAGAGGTATTTAAATTGGCTTAAGTTGCATAATGCATGATCTGAAAAATGCCTTCGTTTGGTAGCGAAGGCATTTTTTTACTCACACCCTCACATGCCCATCCCCCAACACCACATACTTCTGCGACATCAACCCTTCCAAGCCCACCGGCCCCCGCGCATGAATCTTATCGGTACTGATCCCAATTTCCGCCCCCAGCCCATACTCAAAGCCGTCGGCAAAGCGGGTCGATGCATTCACCATCACCGAACTCGAATCTACCTGCCGCAAGAATGCCCGCGCCCGCGTGTAATTCTCGGTAATAATCGCATCGGTATGTTGCGACCCATAAGTATTAATGTGCGTAATCGCTTCAGCCATATCCGCCACCACTTTAATAGACAAAATCGATGCCAAATATTCCGTACCCCAATCTTCTTCGGTCGCCGCCACACACGCAGGCAATAGCGCACACGTCTGCTCACAACCGCGCAATTCGACACCTTTCGCCACGTACTCTTCCGCCAACACCGGCAACACTTGCGCCGCCACACCTTCCGCCACTAGTAAAGTTTCCATCGCATTGCACACGCCGTAACGGTGCGTTTTAGCATTCACGGCGACTTTAACCGCTTTATCAAGATCGGCTTGATCATCAATGTACACATGACAAATCCCGTCCAAGTGCTTGATTACCGGAATGCGTGATTCCGCACTGACCCGCTCAATCAAACCTTTGCCACCACGCGGCACGATCACATCCACGTATTGCGCCATGCGTAACAATTCGCCCACCGCTGCCCGATCCGTAGTTTCCACCACTTGCACACACGCAGATGGCAAACCCACCGCTTCCAACCCTGCTCGCACACACGCCGCAATCGCCTGATTAGAATGAATTGCCTCCGAGCCACCGCGCAAAATCGTGGCATTGCCGGATTTCAAACACAGCGCTGCCGCATCCACCGTCACATTCGGGCGCGATTCGTAAATAATGCCGACCACACCCAAGGGTACACGCATTTTACCCACCTGAATCCCCGACGGGCGGTAGCTCAAATCGGTAATCGTGCCAATCGGATCAGCCAAGGTTGCCACTTGGCGCACACCTTCCGCCATGCCTGCAATGGTTTTATCGGTCAGCGTCAAGCGATCCAACATCGCCGCATCCAGCCCTTTATCGCGCCCTGCCATCAAATCTTTGGCATTTTCCGCTTTCAACCAATCCGCACGTTCCAACATGACCTCAGCAATACGCAGCAATGCGTTATTTTTAGTGCTAGTCTCAGTATTCGCAAGGATCTGAGCAGCCTGCTTCGCTTGCTGACCAACGCCTTGCATGTAAGTCGTAATCGTAGTGTTAGTGTCCAAACCAAATTCCTCACGGTATGCAATGCGCTAATGTTATCACGAAAATAGCGCTACGATCTTTCTGACAATTATCATAGGCAACCGCTTTGCTGTAGGTTATAACTCGCTAATATGGCAAAATGCGCCGCTCAGTTATTCACTGGAAACCATTCCCAAAGCCTGAATTTATGACAGATTACTTACTTATTATTGTTGGTACGGTGTGGGTCAATAACTTTGTCCTGTCACACTTCTTGGGATTATGCCCGTTCATGGGCGTTTCCAGAAAGTTGGAAACAGCGATGGGCATGGGTTTAGCCACTACGTTTGTGCTGACGCTCTCATCGGTTGCCAGTTATCTGGTGAATAACTACCTACTAGAACCGTTTCACTTGGAATATTTGCGCACCATCAGCTTTATTCTGGTGATTGCCGCCATTGTGGGCTTTACTGAAATGGTGATTCGCAAAAGCAGCCCAGTGTTGTACAACGTGCTGGGCATTTATTTACCGTTGATTACCACCAATTGCGCCGTGCTGGGAGTAGCATTATTGAATGTGCAAGAAACCCACGATTTCATTGAATCCGCCCTGTACGGCATGGGCGCGGCACTGGGTTTCACCTTGGTCTTGGTGCTGTTTGCAGGTATTCGCGAACGCCTTGCGGTGGCGGATGTGCCGGAAACCTTCCAAGGCAACGCGATTGGCTTGATTACGGCTGGGCTAATGGCACTGGCATTCATGGGCTTTTCTGGGTTGGTGAAACACTGATGTTGGCAGCCATTCTTATCATTAGCGGGCTGGCAGCCGTCTTTGGTTTGCTGCTCGGTTACGCGGCGATTCGTTACAAAGTCGAAGGCGACCCGATTGCGGACAAGGTGGATGCGATTCTGCCGCAAACCCAATGCGGGCAATGCGGTTTCCCCGGTTGCCGCCCTTACGCCGAAGCCATCGCCAAAGGTGAAGCCGACATCAACCATTGCCCACCCGGTGGTGAAGCGACGATTAAAGCCCTCGCCGAATTGCTGGGCGTGGAAGCCAAACCGCTCAACGATGAAAACGGCGAACATTCCAGCGTGCCATTGGTCGCCGTCATCGACGAAAACACCTGCATCGGCTGCACCTTGTGCATCCAAGCCTGCCCCGTGGATGCCATCGTCGGCGCAGCCAAACACATGCACACCATTATTGAAAGCGAATGCACCGGCTGCAAACTGTGCCTGCCACCCTGCCCGGTGGATTGCATCGCGATGGTTCCCGTCAAGGTTGAACCAGCGACTTGGAAATGGCCGTATCCGGTTTACACGCTGACCCAACAACCGTCCAATGATGCCAACGCGCAAGCGCCAAAGGTGGCTTCATGATACAAACCTTACACAAGCTCTGGCGTAATCACGGCGGGCTGCATCTGAATTACCACAAGGAAGATTCCAACGCAGCCCCCTCTAAGCACCTGCCTATGGCTGAGGAATTAATCATTCCCCTGCAACAACATAGCGGTTACAAACCGACACTCACGGTCAAAGCAGGCGACTACGTTTATAAAGGACAAGAACTTGCCTCGCACACCGGCTTTATGAAAGTGCCGGTACACGCCAGCACCTCCGGCACGATTACCGCGATTGAAGAGCGCCCGATTCCCCACCCTTCCGGTTTGAGTGATGTGTGCATCATCCTTAAACCCGACGGCAAAGACGACTGGGGCAATGCCCGGATGCCCACCTACCCAGATCCCAGTCAAGTGGATGGTGAAATCTTGCGCCAACGCATTTGTGCAGCGGGTATTGTTGGCATGGGCGGCGCGGTATTCCCCGCTGCCATCAAACTCAATGTGCACGACAATATTCCCATCGAAGCCCTAGTAATCAATGGTGCAGAATGCGAACCGTACATTACCTGCGACGACCGCCTGATGCGCGAAAAGCCTGTGGAAATCTTGCTCGGGGTGCAAATCATGATGCACATCATTGCCACCCAACGCTGCTTGATCGGCATTGAAGACAATAAACCGGAAGCGATTGCTGCCATGCAAGCCGCACGTGAGGAACTCGGTGAGCAACGCATCGAGATTATTCCCATCCCCACGCTTTACCCTAGCGGTAGCGAAAAGCAACTCATCAAAATCCTTACCGGCAAGGAAGTTCCTAGTGGGGGCAGACCTGCCACGATTGGCATTGTATGCCACAATCCCGCCACCGCCCGTGCCATTTACCGCGCAGTCGTCTTGGGTGAACCGCTGATTGACCGCTACCTCACCATCACCGGCAAGGGTGTGGCACAACCGTGCAATGTCGAAGTCCCGCTAGGTACACCGATTCAACACCTGATTGCACACAGCGGTGGGTACACACCAGCGGCAAAACGTTTGGCAATGGGCGGACCGATGATGGGCGTTTCCCTGCACAGCGACCAAATCCCCGTCGTCAAAGCCACCAACTGCATCTTGGTCAGCGATATGCCTGACAGCGAACAGCAGCCCGCGCTGCCCTGTATTCGCTGCGGACGCTGTGCCGAAGCCTGCCCCATCACTTTGCTACCGCAACAACTTTACTGGCACAGCCGCGCTCGCGAGTTCGACAAAGCCGAGCAATACCATTTGTTTGATTGCATCGAATGCGGCGGCTGCGCTTATGTCTGCCCCAGCCACATTCGCTTGGTGGATTACTACCGTTTCGCCAAGGCTGAAATTCGCACCCAACGCGAAGCCAAAACCAAGGCAAACATTGCCCGCGAACGCCACGATTTCCATCAGGAACGCCTCGAACGCGCGAAACGTGAAAAAGCCGAAAAGCTGGCAAAGCACAAAGAGCAAGCGCAAGCCAACACCGATGACGGCAAAAAAGCCGCTATCCAAGCTGCACTGGAACGCGCTAAAGCTAAAAAAGCGGAAGCCGCAGCCCAAACCACTACTGGGGAAACCACGGAATGATTTTCAGCAAACGCACGTCCCCTTACGTGAGCGGCAAACAAGATGTCAGCAGCATAATGCGCCACGTGCTGTACGCCCTGATCCCCGGTACTGCCGTGCTGATCTGGTACTTTGGCTGGGGAATGCTCAGTAATTTGGTGCTGGCTATTGTCTTTGCGGAATTGCTGGAATGGGGCATGTTGACATTGCGCCAACGCCCGGTGCGCCCGTTTCTGAGCGATTACAGTGCGGTGGTCACGGCATGGTTATTAGCAGTGGCGATGCCTGCGTTTTCGCCCTGGTGGTTAATTGCGATTGCGATGATTTTTGCGATTGTGATTGCTAAGCATTTGTATGGTGGCTTGGGATATAACCCGTTCAACCCCGCGATGATTGGTTATGCTGCCGTGTTAGTGTCTTATCCGGTGCAAATGACGATTTGGCCAGCACCTGTGGAATTCAGCTTTGCGCAGATTGGTTTATGGCAAACCTTGCAACACGTGTTTGCCGGTAGCACCCAAGGCTGGGATGCATTGAGCGCAGCTACCCCACTCGATGCGGTCAAAGTCAGCCTGAGTTTGAATAAACTTTTAAGCGAAATTTACGCCACAGGGCAATTTGGTCTATTGGCGGGGCAAGCGGCGTGGGGGTTGGTCAATCTGGCGTGGCTCCTCGGCGGCTTGTGGTTGCTGTGGCAACGCATTATCGGCTGGCAAATTCCTATCGCGTTGCTGGGAACCTTGGCGTTGATGGCGAGTGTGTTTTGGCTGATTGACCCGCAAGCGTATGCATCGCCGTTGTTCCATTTGTTTAGCGGGGCAGCGATGTTGGGCGCATTTTTCATTGCGACTGACCCAGTATCCGCCAGTACGACACCAGTCGGTAAATTGCTTTACGCGGCGGGCATTGGGCTATTTACCTACGTTATTCGCACGTGGGGTGGCTACCCAGATGCGATTGCGTTTTCCGTCATCATCATGAATATGGCAGTGCCATTGTTGGATTACTACACCCAGCCGCGTGTGTATGGCACTAAACGGGGATTGCAGGAATGACTGAGCCGCTGCTTAAACAAATTATCAAACCGGGCGCATTCCTTGCCGGATTTGCTTTACTTGGTACGTTAGCCTTGGCATCGGTGTACGACCTGACCTTACCCACAGTCGAAGCCAATGAACGTGCCGCTACCTTAAAGCAACTGAACTTGCTGGTGGATAAGCAAACCTACGACAACGATTTACTCGCCAGCAAACAGGTGTTACCCGCTGCGGATTTCGGTAGCGCTGAAGACGTAACCGTTTACCGTGCTAGTCAACAAGGTGTGCCTGTCGCCGCACTTTTCATTGTCAGTGCGGCAGATGGCTACAGCGGCAAAATTCGCCTTGCAGTTGGTATCCGTGCGGATCAAACGCTGGCAGGTGTGCGGGTATTGGCTCACAAAGAAACACCGGGGTTGGGCGATAAAATCGAGGCTGACAAGCACCCGTGGATTTTGAGCTTTGCCGAAAAATCTTTGCAGAACCCTGCGCCACCATTATGGGCAGTACGCAAAGATGGCGGTGAATTTGATCAGTTTACCGGCGCAACCATTACCCCACGAGCGGTTGTCGGGGCAGTTAAGCGCACCCTAGAATGGTCGCAACACCATTTTGCCAGCCTGTTTACCCCCAAAGCGCCTGCACAAGGAACACCGCCATGAATGCAACTTACCGTGAACTGACCGTCGCAGGCTTGTGGCACAATAACCCCGGCTTGGTGCAACTGTTGGGTTTATGTCCGCTGATGGCGGTCACGACCAATTTCGTCAACGGCTTGGGGCTGGGCTTAGCCACGTTACTAGCACTGGTGGCATCGAATCTCGCCATTTCCACCGTGCGGGATTACATTCGCCCCGAAATCCGCATCCCCGCTTTCGTGTTGATTATTGCGGGCAATGTCACCCTCATCGAAATGCTCATGCAGGCGTATTTTCACGACCTGTACAATATTCTCGGTATTTTTATCCCATTAATTGTCACTAACTGCATTGTGATTGGGCGCTCGGAAGCCTATGCCTCCAAAAATCCGCCACTCCACGCGGGATACGACAGTTTAATGATGGGCGTTGGTTTCTTATTAGTGCTGGTTGTTTTAGGCGGAATGCGTGAATTGCTTGCCAATGGAACATTATTTGCGCAAGCCCACCTCATGTTTGGCGAAGCCGCACGCGGCTTAACCCTGACCTTAAGTGACGATTTCAAAGGTTTATTACTTGCAGCCCTGCCTCCCGGTGCATTTATTGGTTTGGGTTTTTTAGTGGCACTCAAAAATTACATCGACAAGCGCCGGGCGCAAACGGTTAAAGCCGCTAAAACGCTGCCCCTTAATAATCTCGGTGAAACCGCATGAATAAAGCCAAGCGGGAGGAAATCTTCCGCCGCCTCCGTGATGCGAACCCAAACCCAACGACCGAATTGGTTTATAACAGCACCTTTGAATTGCTGATTGCGGTGATTCTTTCCGCACAAGCCACCGATAAAGGCGTGAATAAAGCTACGGCACATTTATTCCCCGTCGCTAATACCCCAGAAGCCATTGTTGCACTCGGCGTAGACGGTTTAAAGGATTACATTAAAACCATTGGTTTATTTAATAGCAAAGCCAACAATATTATCGAAACCTGCCGTATCCTTGTCGAAAAACACGCCTCAAACGTGCCGCAAGATCGCGCGGCTTTGGAAGCATTACCCGGTGTTGGGCGTAAAACCGCCAATGTGGTGTTGAATACCGCGTTTCATCAACCGACTATGGCAGTGGATACGCACATTTTCCGCGTCGCCAATCGCACCGGTATTGCCCCCGGTAAAAACGTGCTGGCTGTTGAAAAAGGTCTGCTCAAACACATTCCTAAGGAATATTTGCTAGATGCGCATCATTGGTTGATTCTGCATGGGCGCTATACCTGTCTGGCACGCACCCCTAAATGCGGGCAATGCCTGATTGCCGACCTGTGTGATTTCAAGGAGAAAACCGTCTAATGTTTGGCAATGACCGCGATGCCATGCGCCGCTATTACGCGCAATGCTGGCAGAAATTTCAACAAAAACAACCGCTGGATGCGTTAGAAACCCAAATTGCCAGCGTGATTGCGGAACACCCCGAATACCATCACGTCCTCGCCGCCGCCGATAGCGCAATACAACGCGACTACCTGCCCGACAACGGAGAAACTAACCCATTTTTGCACATGGGCTTACACCTTGGGATTCGTGAACAAGTCGCCACTGACCGCCCGACTGGAATTCGCGAACTTTACCGGCAATTGGTGATCAAATACGGCAATAACGAGGCGGAACACCGCATGATGGATTGTCTGGCAGAAAGTATCTGGCGGGCACAACGCCACCAAACCATGCCGGATGAAGCCGCCTATCTTGAGTGCTTAAAGAAACAATGAGGTAAAACACATGAAATCGGGCTTTTACACGGGCATCTTACTGCTCCCGCTGGTATTGGGCGGCTGTTCCATTATGCCATCCAGCAACACTTACACCACCGCTCAGGCAGGTACACTACAAGAAGTAAAATTCGGCACAGTTATCGGTTTGCGCAATGTCATGATCCGCGAAGACAATGCCGAAACAGGCAAAGTAGCGGGCGGTGTGATTGGTGGAGTGGCAGGCAGTGACATTGGGCAAGGCAGAGGGCAAGTGATTGGTAGCGTCGCCGGGGCAGTAATCGGTGGCACAGTGGGCATTGCACTCGACCGCAGCATTCAATCCAAACCGGGTATTGAAATTACTGTGCGCTTAGAAGATAACCGCACCGTAGCGATTGCACAACTGGCAGATGAACGTTTTGCAATCGGCGACAAAGTTAAATTATTAACCAGTCAAGATGGCAAAGCCAGAGTGACACGTTAAGCGAAAGCGGGTGTATTGCGTTCAATACACCCACTTAAAACACCATTTGCATGTTAGTTTTTAGTCCATCGCTACAATAATATTGCTACTACTGACATTAGTTAAATCAAAAACGCGGGATCGACTAATGCCTTCATTATCGAGCTTGACATCAGCTCGGTAAAACCCCGGTTCTAGCTCAATATTAGCCGAATGCAAATTCACCGAACGGTCATAAATTGCTTCGCCATTCTTCAAACGATAAACTGTCCAAGTCACGGGTTGCATCGCTGGCCCATTATTCAACGTAGCCATTAACAATACTTTGGACTTAGGCGCATCAGCACCTGCTGCTGCCTGTATTGGAGCGCTATTAACCTGTATCGCCATTAATGATAAAAAAACAAGCGACACTACCGATAACCCTTTACGAACTTTCATAGTTGCCATTTTATAGACCTGCTTACTCTATTTATGATTAGATAATTTTTAATAAAGAACTCACATTAAGATTAGTTTACTGAGAAAAAAACACAATTCGATTTTTTTTCTGACTTAAATAAAAAAATTGTTGGAACTTTCTTTCCTTTCCGTAACACCGTGCAGAAACCCACCTGCTTGTGCTATCCTGACGCCCCGTAATATCCCCTGTACCGGAGTTTGCTGATGCACCCAATGCTCAGAAAAGCAATAGAAGCCGCACGCGAAGCTGGCGAAGGCATTCGCCACTACGCCAACAAAGTGCATAAGCTGGATGTCGAAAACAAAGCACACAATGATTTTGTCAGCGAGGTTGACCGCCAAGCCGAGCAAGGCATTGTGCGTTTGCTGCAACGCGCCTACCCTGACCATGCCTTCATGGGCGAAGAGAGTGGTAAGCAAGGCGTTGACAGCGATTATGAATGGATCATTGACCCGCTGGATGGCACTACCAACTTCCTGTACGGTATCCCCCACTACTCGGTTTCCATCGCCATGAAACACAAAGGACGTTTAATGGTCGGCGTGGTGTATGACCCATTGCGTGATGAAACCTTTGCTGCCGCACGTGGCGAAGGCGCTACCTTGAACGGACGGCGTATCCGTGTATCCGAACGCAGCACCATGCAGGGTGCTTTGCTTGGCACGGGTGTCCCCTTCCGCGTCAATCAGAATCTCGATCTGTACCTGCAAACCATGAAAGCCTTGTTGCCGGATACCGCTGGCGTGCGCCGCCCCGGTTCAGCCGCGCTGGATCTGGCCTATGTTGCCAGTGGGCGCTTTGATGGTTTCTGGGAATTCGACCTGAATGAATGGGACATCGCAGCAGGTGTACTGCTGGTGCAAGAAGCCGGTGGCTTAATCGGTGACATGAAAGGCGACAACACTTTCTTGAAAACCGGCGATGTGGTCGCTGCTAACCCGAAAGTCTTCAAGGAAATGATCAAACGCCTGCATCCGGTCATAGCGAAATAAACTAAAATCAGGGGATGAAACAAGCTAACGTCATCCCCTCTGCTTACTACCTGCTCTGGCTAACATTGCTGCCCTTGGGTGGCTGTGAAAAACATGAACCAGCCCCGCCACCGCCTGCTCCCCCCGTCGAATCAATAGCAGAACCCGTCATTATCCCCAACGCTGACCGACTGCAACCTGCTGATGCCACTGTCGTCGTTACACCGCAGCTCATGACACCGGAGCCGGAAACCATGCCCACGCCTCCTGAAAAATCCAATACCCTGAAAATCCCTAACCTTGCCCAGCAAACGCTACCGGGCAACGAGTTCTCGCTACGCTTTCTCGCTACAGGTGAAAGCTTCTACACCGAAATCACACTGGCAAACGGCATCCTCAGCTACACCTATTTTGAAGATACCGCCGGGCGTTGCGCCCAATGGGTAAAAAGCACCCCTTGCTGGCAAGAGGAGGATCTCAAAACCATCAGCCTCGCCTTGCGCCCCGAAGATCTCGACAATCTGTATGCCGTGATCAAAGAGAGTGGCGCACTCACCCTCAAACGCAATACTTTTGGTGATGCCAAAGCGGGGCAACGCCATTACCGCCAAACCCTTGACATCATGCTGGACGGCAAAGAAAAACAATTGGTCTACCAGAGTTTTCCGGGGTCTAGCCCCAAACCCGAAGCGTTTTCCCGCTTAGAAACGGTCCTGCTCGAATACGCTCGCGATTTACCCCATTAAACCTCACTGACTGGAATTTTTTCATGCTGGATTGGATGGATTATTTATTGGCAGCCCTCGCGGCACTGGCAGCCGGTGCGATTAATGCGCTAGCCGGTGGCGGCACATTGATCACATTTCCCACCTTGATTGCGTTGGGGATTCCGCCAATAGTGGCAAATATCACCAGTACCGTCGCACTTTGCCCCGGCTATTTCGGCGCAACCTTGTCACAAATCAAGGACATCCGCACGCAAACGCAACGCTTGTGGCTAGTATTACCGGCAGCAGTGCTGGGAGGTGTGTTGGGTGGCGTGTTATTGCTGAATACGGAGGAAAAGGTGTTTCAGGCGCTGGTGCCGTTTCTGATTTTGCTGGCATCATTATTGCTGGCAATCCAAACCCCATTGCGGGCTTGGCTCACCCACCGTTTGCAAACCCATCGTGCTCAAGGCATTCCACCAACATGGGCTGTTCCGTTAATTCTGTTAGCAGCGGTATACGGCGGTTATTTCGGGGCAGGCTTGAGTGTGATTGTGCTGGCAGCTTTGGCGCTGACTTTGGACGATTCCCTAACCCGCCTAAATGCGCTCAAGCAAGCGGTAGCGTTTGGGGTCAATATTGCCGCCGCCGTCTTCTTTCTGTTTTCCGGCAAGGTGATCTGGATGCTGGCACTGGTCATGGCGGGCGGCGCACTGCTCGGCGGCGTGCTGGGGGGCAAACTCGCCAGCAGCATCAACCCGAATGCCTTGCGCTGGTTAGTCGTCAGCATCGGGGTGATGATTGCCGTGGTTTACTGGATCAAATGATCCAACGCCTCAATCAAATCAAGCGTTGGTTTGTGAAAGAATACGCCCGAACCTGCTTGTTCCGGCATCATGCCACGCAAAAACAAATACAACGCCCCACCCACGTGCTGTTCCCAGTCATACCCCGGCAACCGCTGTTGCAAATAACGGTGCAAGGCTAAACAATAGATCAGGTATTGCAGGTAGTAATGGTGTTCCGCCATCGCTTCTTGCATCGCCTCGAAACCATAATCGGCAGGCGTTGCGCCTAAATCATTCGACTTGTAGTCCACCACAAAATACTGCCCGTCGGCGGCAAACACCAAATCAATGTAGCCTTTCATATAACCGGTTAAGTCATTGAACTTCAGCTTGTCGATAGCTGTGTGAATGGCTACCCATTCGGTGGGCAAGTACTGGTGCAACAAGGTTTGCAACGGTTTCAGACGCAAGCGCTCTACCGGGAAATAAAATTCGAGTTCGTCAAGGCGTTGTGTTTTGGAAAGGTCGCACAAACGCAAATTAACGGCGGGCAATGGCGTATTGAGGGCATTTTCCAGCAGTTGCAGACCAGCAAGTAGCCAACGTTCGGGCAAACCGTGGCGTTGCAACGCGGGTAGCAATACGCTGTCCTGCTGGGTGGCAAGCGCTTGGGTGAAATCAAGTTCTTCCAGCATTTTGTGCAAACAGCTTCCGGCTTTTGCACCGCGTGGAAATGCATCGCTTCGACTTCGCTCAGCGACCGGGGTCACAACCAGCGTGTCGTAGTCCGGGCGTTCATCTTCCTTGCCTGATGCCAAACCGCTGAAACTGCCGACTTTGGGAACCGGCGCATAACGTGGCTGGTAACGGCGGATGCTAGGTTGCCATTGCCCACTGTCTGCTTGGTAACGCACAGGTGTTTCTTCAACCGGCAACACTGCATGGCTGATACCGCCTGCGGACTGTTCCACCAATTGGGTTAATTGCGCGTGCATCAAACGTTGGCGTTCGTCGGGCTGCATCCCCTCTTTGCGCAATTTGCCAAGCAACTCTCTGCCCTGCGGTAACTTGCCAAACAGCAGCCAACCGAGTGCCGAATAGTAGTCGAATTTATTAATGCGTCCGCTGACCAGTGCAATGGTGCAATGGTATTTGGCACGGGTGAGCGCGACGTACAGCAAACGCAAACTTTCAGCTTGTTCGGCTTCGCGGAAACACTTAAGCGCCGCATCACTGGCAAAGGCTTCGGCTTGCAGGCGCGAAATGCCCGCGTCTGTGTCACGGTCATACCAACTGAACCACGCCCCGGCTTTGGCATCACGTTCTGCCCACAAATACGAGCAATACACAATGCCGTATTCCAGCCCCTTGCTTTTGTGGATGGTGGTAATTTGCACCAAGTTTTCGTCACTTTCTAAGCGGAGTTCGTGCGCTTCGTCTTGTTCACCCGCTTCGGCTTTTTGTTGTAACCAGCGAATCAGCGCGTGCATCCCATGCCCTTGCAAGCGGCTTTCGGTGTGGATGAGTTCCGCCAAATGCAACAAATTGGTGAGGCGACGTTCACCATCCGCCAAGGCTAATAAGTGCGCGTAGCGTTGGCGTTGTAACATCCACTGGCGAAACATCGGCATAAAGCCTTGCGAATGCCAAGTTTTATGCCAACGGTGGAAGGCTTCGAGTTCGGCTTCCAATCGCTGCGGGTTCTCATCCAGCGCAAACAAATCCTGAGCCGTGAAACCAAACAGCTCGGTGACAAGGGCTTGTTTGAGGGCGGCTTCATTGCCCGGTTCGGCAATTGCTCGCAATACCGCACGGAAATCGCTGGCTTCGCGGGTACAAAAAATGCTGTCTCGCGATTTTTGGACGCTGGCAATGCCGCGTGCCAGCAAAGCACGTTTGATTTGTTCGCCCTGTTGGTTTTCGCGCACCAGTACCGCAATGTCACGGCTTTCTACGGGGCGTTCACCGATTTTTGCAGTACCTTCGCGACCGGCGTTTAATAGGCGGGCAATGTCGTTGGCGACGGCTTCGGCAATGCATTCTTGCACGGCAGCGCTGTTGTAGCCTTCGTCGAGTGTGCTCCAATCCCAGAGGCGGATGGGGGGAAGAGGTGGCTCGACACGTAAATCTTCCTGCGATTTACCGGCGCTAACGGCTTCGTAGCGGATGTCGCTGCGGAACGGCTGATCGGATTGCGCGAACAGGTGGTTAAGCGCTTGCAGCAAATCGGGGTGCGACCGGAAATTGTGTTGCAGTGTGTAGTGCGCTGAGGTGCTGTGCGCGGCTTTGAGATAGGTGTAAATATCCGCCCCTCGAAACCCGTAAATCGCTTGTTTGGGGTCGCCCACATAAAACACCGGCTGTTCGGGTTTATCGCGGTAAATGCGCTCGAAAATTTCGTACTGAATCGGGTCAGTGTCCTGAAATTCATCAATCAGTGCCGCTTGGTATTTCAGCGCCAAACGCGGCGGGAAATCAGGATGCTGTTCTAATGCATCGCGCAAGTGCAATAGCAAATCATCAAAGGTGAGAATGCCGAGTTGCTGTTTACGCACGGGCAATTCGGCGCGTAACTGGTGCAGCAATTGCAAACGTAAGTATTCCAGCGCGGCTTGTTCGCCTTCAGAGAGCGCATCATGGGCGGCGAGTAAATTATCCACTTGCGTGAAAAAAGCGTGTTGGGGCGTAGCTTTGCCATCTTTGGTTTTTTCGGTCAGCGCGATGGTGGCAAAGCGTTCGAGGGTTTCATACGGCAATTCCAGCGGGGTAGCAAAATATGCATCAAGTTTGCCCGCCCAATTCGGCACATAGCGCTTGCTGTAAGTGCTGCCGTTGAGTGCGCCCCCCAACAATAAACCGATAATTACCTCACGTTCACTTGCCCAACTTTGCTGGCAAGCTTGCAAAGCAGACTCGAAAGCGCTTTGCCGTTGCGCAAATGCCTCGGTGGTGACGGGCGGAATCTCGGCGTGCAAATACGGTTTGCCGATGAAATGGCGCACGGTTGCCAGCAAGCCATCCGGGGTCAGCCCGCGTTTTTGCAACAAGCGCAAATGCAGCGCATCGGGTTTGAGAAAATGCTGATACCAGAATTTGTCGGTTAACTCGGTGAGTAAATTATCTTCGTTTGTTACCAACTCGGTTTCAAACGGCATCCGCGCTTCAAAGGCATTTTCGGACAAGACACGCTTGCAGAAACCATGAATGGTGAAAACTGCCGCTTCGTCGAAACTCACTAATGCCAGTTGCAGGCGTTGGATGCAGTCGTGAATTGGCGCTTCGAGGGGTAATGATTCGTAGGTTTCCGCGTGTGGACGTTCTTCCAAATACGCTAGGGCATCGGCAAGCCGTTTGCGGATGCGGTCACGCAACTCGGCGGTGGCGGCTTCGGTGTAGGTAACAACCAGAATTTTGTCGACTTTGAGACCGTAGACGGCGATTAGGCGTAGGTAGAGCCATGAAATCGTCCAAGTTTTACCCGTGCCAGCACTGGCTTCGATGAGGTTCGTGCCAACGAGGGGGACGCTTTGGGCGTGAAGTGTTTGCATGATTTAGGCTTCCCCGTGCTGTGCCAGCGTGTCGTAAATCTTGGCAGGCTCGAAAATGACATCAGCGCACCATTCGCCAAAGCCGCCACTGCTGTTAATGGCAGCTACCCATGTATCCAGCGCGGCACGTTTGGCATCGGCTTGTGCAGAGTGTTTGCCCTTGATTTCCAGCACCAGTGTTTTACCGTTTGCCAGTCGAATCAGAAAGTCCGGCACATAGCGCCGTTTAGAACCGCGCCATAAATACAGCACTTGAAAACCAAGGTGATCGTTCTTGGCATAGCGGCTCACCCGTTCGGAGTTTTCCAACACAGCCGCGACATAATGCTCCCACGTACTGTCATCGACGACATGGGAAATTTGCGACTTAGTGGTTTCAAAACAGGGCTTGGTGCTGTACCAAACAGGCATATCGGCAGTGGAGGATTGCGGCTTGTCGGTGTCAAAAATCGGTTCTAGCCGTTCGCTGTTCTGTTCGCTGACGAAGCGCAACAGGTGTTGCACGATGATGTCGATATTCAAACCAATCAGAATGCGCTTACGTAACGGTTCTTGGTGGTAATCGGACGGGATGCGCAGCACCTCAGAACCAATAAATTGCTCCACCAAACGAATCAGTTGCAGCAACAAATATTCCCTATTGCCTTTGAAAGCCGCTTGCAATTGATCGAAGGCTTTTTGGGCGGCACGAAACACCAGCCGTTGCAAGCGGAAACCTTCCGGGAGCAAGGCAAGGTCGATACCGTGTACCTGCTCCAGTGCCGTTGCGCCCCCTAAGGCGGGTGCTAGATCAGCGGAAACTGGCGTTAATGCCGGGTCAAGCGTGAGTGTTTCTACTTGTGACCATTCGATATGCAATTCGGGGCGAATTACGGTGTCAATGCGCAACACATTAGGCCAGCGGATTTCCAGCGCATGGCGTTCTGGCAGTGACTTGATTTGGGTGCTGGGCTTAGGTGGCGGCGGCGGTACACCGTCATCCCCCACATCCTGAAAGATGGACAGCGGCACACCAAACACGTTCACGTATTCGGGAATAAACAGACCGTTTTCATCCCTGTCGTAGGACACGCGCCGCAACCCACGCCCGATTACTTGTTCACACAGCAATTGGCTGGAAAAAGCGCGTAAGCCCATGATGTGGGTGACGTTCTTGGCATCCCAACCTTCCGACAGCATGGCAACGGAAATCACGTTCTGCAAATCTTGCCCTGCCGCACCGCGTTTGCCAACATTATCAATGATCTCACGCAGCAACTCCTCTTTTTTCAAGGCTTGCAGTTCTTGCTTGCGGGTAATGGGAATGTTAGCAGCGTGGATAATCGCTTGAAGTTGGGCTTCGTAACCTTTATCAGCGGTAGACGTTTCCCCCACTTCGGCTTTTTCCAGCACTCTGGAATCGACACGCAAGGTGCGGGCGGGTGCTTGCAATTCTGCCCAATGCGCATCGCCTGCCCGAAAATAATGTTCTACCCGTGCGGCGGTTTCGGTGCGGTTGCATACTGTCAGCATCACGGGTGGAGATGTGTGACCTGCGGCTTGCCAACTGTGTAATGCGGCACGCCAATCCGCCCCCAGCAAGGTGTAGGCGGTTTGCACCAATTCCGGCAAGGGTTCAGTGGCTTGTGCGCCTTTGCGGTTCAAATCCTCGGCTACGTCGGCTTCAGCATACAAGTGATAGAGTTTGGAGCGGTAAGTTTTGGCATTCGGTAACGCATCATCACGCACCACCACACGCGGGGTTTTCACCAGCCCGGCTTCAATCGCATCGTACAAGCCAAAGTCGGAAATGACCCACGGAAACAGTGCGGACTCGGTGTTGCGCTTACCCGTCGGGGCAAACGGCGTAGCGGACAAGTCGAAACAGCGGGTAATGCGGCGCGTTTTGTGGATGCGGTCTAACCCTTCAATCCAGCGGGTCGCTTCATCCAAATCAATGCCCTGTTCTGCGGCTTGTGCCTTGCTGATCTTGAGTTCGGCGGGTTTGCGGTAAGCGTGATGGGCTTCGTCGTTGATGACCAGCAGACCGCGCTTACTTGCCAGCTTGCCCAACACCCGGCGGGTAAAGGCTTCATCGTTTTCTGCGCCTTTTTTCTGTACGGAACGCTCCGGTTCTTTCAACGGCATCAGGGTGTGCCAGTTCTCAATCAGCATCTCCATCTGGTTGAGTTTGTGGCGTAGTGAGGCGTTGGGGCAAAGGCTGAACGCATCGTAATAATTGGCGGTTGCCCCCGGTTGCAATACCTGCAAGCGTTCTTTGACGGTCAAACCCGGTGCGATAATTAGGATAGTGCTGGAAAATTCCTTGTGGCGCTTCGGAAAAGCGAGGGCGTTGAGTACCTGCCAGGTGATCAGCATCGCCATGACGGTGGTTTTGCCTGTGCCTGTCGCCATTTTGCTGCACAAGCGTTCCCACGCGCCGCCATCGCCTTCAATCGCAATGCCCTGTTTGTAATCGAGCAGGGCTTCCACCCACCAGATCAGGGTTTCGATGGCTTCTAATTGGCAGAAATAAAACGGGTACTGGCGGGCATTGCTGTCATGCCAATGCTCCAGCAAGCTGCGGGTGATGGAGGTAATGCCGGGGTAGCCTGCGGTGCGCCATGCGTCCACCCGTTCGCGGATTTGGTTGACCAGCGGCAATTCAACTTCGCGGCTGGTGTTGTTGCGGGTGTCGAAGATTTCGTAACTGGCGGGGCGGCGACCGACTACCTGCTCTAATTTGGGCGTAGTGGAGTTGTTTTGTGTTGCCTTACGCCAATGCTGTTGCGGGCAGGTGTAGGGGCTATTGATGATCAAGGATTTAGGGGCGGTCATGGCAATTTATTCCCTCTAAGTGGGCCTTTAATGCCACTGGCTTGCAGGCGTTTTTCCTGCGGTGAACCTTCACGAATATCAACACCACTGTTGGTGTGTACCCAGATGAATGGAACGATGTTGGCTTGCTGGGCTGCACGGGTCAGCTTGTACAAATCGGTTTGCTGATCCTGTTTGAGCCAAGTTTTTAGCCATTCCAATTTATTGATGATTGCGCCAACTTCCCCTGTTGAGGCAGGATGGACTTCAACCCAAATAGCGAGTTCCGTGGTGTCGGGCTTACAACCAATACCGTAATCCCAACGGCTGCTGTTAGGTTCAACGGTT
Source organism: uncultured Thiothrix sp. (assembly GCA_964398375.1). Classification (GTDB taxonomy): domain Bacteria; phylum Pseudomonadota; class Gammaproteobacteria; order Thiotrichales; family Thiotrichaceae; genus Thiothrix. The sequence continues at coordinate 39,023 of CAYNNA010000001.1, read as the reverse complement.
TTTTTGGCTGTATCGAGATCAATACTACCCGTTGGTTTGGTAACACCAAGGGGTTCTTTTATCGCTCGTAATCCGGGTTTACAGGTCGTTTCTGCATCAGATTTTTTAACTGCTTCACAAAACGCGCTGGCATTGGGTGTAGTTTTCTTCTTCGCCATGTTATGCCTTTAAAAACCAGCGCGGTTAACCACGGTTGCAACCACATCCCCTGCTATCCCTGCGAATTCTGTCAGCCCACCCCAATGGGCTTGGGCAGGATTATCTGAACCGGGATCAAGACTTGAAATGTCTTCCACAATGCCGCTACGCTGGAAATAATAAACCTTGTATTGCTGTTTTAATGCAAGTGCAGCCGTTTCTAAATCGCTTGTCTCTTTTCCCAATCGAAATATATCCAAAACATCTTGAGGTATTCCTCCCTTGGTTTGGCATATGCGCAAAGCCCAAACCATATCCAGTGCTTGCGGCGAATGCGTAGCAAGCAGCACTTTATGACCACGCGCCAGCAAATTCAGGATCATATACAACGTGATGTTAATAGCTTGCGGGTGTAGCCCCATCTCTGGTTCTTCAATGACGACGTATTTCCAGAACATGCGATCATGAGGGTGCAGGTTGAAGAAATTGTACAAACCCAGCAGTAATGGCGTGAATTCACGTTGCCCTGCCGACCATGTAAGGAAAGGCAAACCTTGCGGGCCATCGGGAATATTGAGCATCAGTTTCCTTTCATACTCAACATTGTCCTCCTGAAAAACGAGATCAGCTCCCGCGTAAACCTGTTCTTTAATGTGTCTGCCCAAGTTGATGGGCAGCAATTTTTCGGGGGACAAATCCGACTCCGCAGCAAAAGTATTTTGCATTAACTGGTGCAAATTATCACTGAAGACCCGCAAAACATAAGGATCACCAAATTTGTAAGTGCCAAAATGCTGTGTACTACCCCGTAGTGTACTGATGACCCGTTGTGCAGGAATGTAGAATGCGCTTTCATTACCCTCAACTGCCCCGTCGGTGGGTCTGGCATACTCCAGTAGGTTGCAGGCATTGCTATTCAACGTGATACTGGATTGACCTGTTTTCCATAGCGGCGACATATTCCGACCGTAGTAACCATCCAGAAAAACTTCTGCCCGACCTTTGAAAAAGGTGTTATTGGTATTGAATACTTTGTGGATGTGATCACGATCCATCAGCAGTTTTAGCGTTTGCAACAATATGCTTTTGCCAGTCGCTTGTTGCCCGACCAGCACCGTCAAATCGCCCAGTTCAATATCGGCTTGTTTGATCGGCCCCAGATTGCGTATTGAAATGTTTTTAATATCCATCACTCCAACTCCATCACTTTCAGCGATTCTATCCCACGGTCATCCACGATTTTGACGGCGATGCGTTTGTGATCGCCCGCCGCAAACGGCAAGGACACCGTACCGTGGAACGCATCCAGCCGCGTTTCGTCGAGTTCGGCGCGGATGTCTTTCTTGAGTTTATACCAGCCGTCCTGTTTGCCTGCCATCGGGAAGAAAACTTGTGCAGGGAACAGTGAACGGTTGTCGTAGTCGGTATCCAGTGACCAGACGGCGATGCGGTTTTTGCCGCCAGATTGCAACTCGCCCTGGGTGGTGTCGAAGTAGTCGAAACCGTGGACTTCGACTTCATATTGCCCATCTTTGCGTTTGCGTACCTCCACGTCGGGTTGCCCCATTAGCCAGAAGCTTTGGTTGTTGGCGCGTTGTTTTTTCAGGTCTTCGGTGAGCAAGTCGGTGTTCATTTGCGCTTTCAGTGCGGTGATGCCTTTGGTTGCATCAATATCCTTGGCGGCTTCGGGGTCGAAGGTGAAGGCGCAGAACACGATCATTTTCGGCAGCGGGAACAGCTCCCCAGCTTCGCGCAAAGCGTTTTCGACTTGGCGTTGTTCGAGGGCGGCGTGTTCGGGGCCGAAGCTGACCACCACGCGCTCGCCCGTATCGAGTGTGCCGCTGCTGTGCAGGTAGCGCGTGCCGGGCAAGGTTTCGAGTTCGGCGAATTTGAGCATCTGTTTGTTTTTGCCACGGATGCCAGTTTTCATTAATTCGTCGCGCCATTGGGTTTGGCGGGAAGTTTCACCGCTGCGGGCGATGCTGTTATCGGCTTGGGCGGGTTGTGCCGCGTCGTTGAGGGATAGCACGGTAGGGAATGGCACCGCTTCGAGCGAAAACGGGCCGGTGATGCGCAGTTTGTCTTTGGCGATTTGCGGCTGGTCGTAGAGGGTTTCTTGTCCGGCGTTGGCGGCGATGCTGTCGTCCATGCGGCGTTGCATGGCTTGGCGGGCGGCGTGGAACGCCTCGAACGGGGCGCGGGCAGTTTCCGGCCAGTCGGCGGGGAAATCGAACGGCACATGCCATTCTTGTAGGTCGGACTTTAGTCCGACACGTCGGGCTGAAGCCCGACCTACAGCCGCATTCAACCCCGCCAATGCTTCTTCCACCGCCGGGTGCAGCTTCGCGTAAATCATGTCGATTTCGGGGTTATTGGCGATGGATTTGAGCGTGACGTGCGGGACGGTTTTGTAAATGAAGCCGCCTTTCAAACCTTCTTGCGGGTATTTGAGGTCGAAGTAGTCGAAGCTGGCGGTCATCAGGCGTTGTTTTGCCAGCGTTACGGCTACCCGTGAGGTATCGCAGGTAATCCAGCGCCGCCCCCACTTTTCTGCCACGAAAGCGGTTGTGCCGCTGCCGCACGTCGGGTCAAGCACCAAATCCCCCGGCTCCGTCGTCATCAACATACACCGCTCAATCACCTTCTGACCAGTTTGAACAACGTAGGCTTTTGATTCACTAAAACCAGTCATTTTTACATCTGACCAATGGTTAGCAATTGGGTAAACAGGGAAGTCCTGCAATGCTCGTCTATACATTAACGTATTACCAACTGCTTGTAGTCTTCCCGCTTTTTTAAGATGCGTTAGTCCTTTAAAGTCTGTTTTGAAAGTTCCTTTTCCCGGTGCAAAGTCGCGTCCAGAAAAATGGAAACTGGTTACGTCACTACCCTGAAGCGGTCTTTGGCTAGTTAAGTTATCTAGCGCAAATATTTCCAAATCTTGATCAATAGAAGAAGACAATGCGATTTCTTCGTTGCTTAGCCTTCTTACTGACAGGTTCGGAGCTTTAACCCACGTATATTGAGTAGTACCCTCCTCACCTAATTGCTTGTTCTTAAAAAGAGGTTGATATTTCATACAAGCAATATTTTTTGCATACCACAATAAATAGTCATTAATTCCGGCAAGATTATTTGATGATGCACTAGATGTTTTCTCGAAAACAATTTGAGCTGAGAAATTTTCTGAGCCGAAGATTTCGTCCATAAGTTCGCGGACGTGGTGGAGGTTTTCATCGGAGATTTGGACGAAGATTGAGCCACTGTCGGCGAGCAGGTCGCGTGCCAGCAGCAAGCGGTCGCGCAAGTAGGTCAAATACGAGTGGATGCCCAGTTCCCACGTATCCCGAAACGCCTTGATCATTTCCGGCTCTTGCGTCAAATCCTCATCCTTACGGTCTTTGACATCGCGCTTATTCACAAACGGCTGGAAATTCGAGCCATACTTAATCCCATACGGCGGATCAAGGTAAATCATCTGCACCTGCCCCGCCATGCTCTCCTTCTGCAACAACGAATTCATCACCAGCAACGAATCCCCCGCCACCAGCCGATTCGACCACCCCTTATCGTGATGGTAAAAATCCACCGCATCCCGCAACGGCAAATTCTCAAACGGCGCATTGAACAACCCAAGCTGAAACCGTCCCCCCGTAAAATCTTTCTTCGCTCCCTTCACCCCCTGCGGGGGAAGGGCTGGGGATGGGGGGTTCTTCTTCATCCGCTTCTGCAACGCCGATAAAATACTCAATGGATCAATCCGCTCATGCACATGCAAACTCACCGTATCCACCGCAAAGCTAGTACGTTCCGCCTTGCCCGCCCAATTCAAAAACGGCGACTGCATCCGCTTCAATTCCGCCAACGCCTCCCGCATCACCGCTGCATCACCACTCGCCAGCGCCGCATCAATCAATTGCTCCACCGCTGCCCGGCTGGAATCAAACTGCAATTCCGGGGCAAGGTGCGGATTATGCGCCCACTCAGTCTTGGGCTGTGCCGGGTCATTGGCATCATTGACCATGCCCACTTCCGGGTTGTTCTTGCGGGTTTCGCCGTGGCGGTAGGAAATGATCGGGGTTTCATCACTGGTGGAAGACTTGACCGCAGGTTTGGCAGCGGCTTTACCCGGCAAGTTGAGACCTTGCTGCTTAGGTGGCGTAGGCGGTGCTACTGGCGCAGTCAGATCGAGGGATTCAGCAGATCGAGTATCAGCAGTTTTGTTAACAGGCATGAGGCAACATCAGGTTACACAATAATAATAGCGATTGTACCCGAAAAATTTTCATGATGTGTCAACCGAACCTACGCTTAATCGTTATACATACTGACTAAGCCCAAGAGTCCCTAAAATAGTCATCATAAAAATTCACAGCCCTTAATGCTTCAAACCCTCCTGCGCCGGAGGGTTTTATTTTTCAGGGACATCTGTAGCACTAAACTTCACCCGCACCCGCAACTGCCGCAAAATATCCGGCGGCACACTATCCGGCATTAAAATCAGCGAATACAACTTACCGCTCTTAGTCCGCCAATTCAGCACACACCCCCACGGATGCAAAAAGCTGCTGTCATCCAACCGCGCAAAAAATCCAGCCGCCGCAGTGCGCACCAAGCACACGTCCACCAGATAAAAACGCACTTCCTGCACCGCATTTGGCACAACCCGACTAATATGCAAACGCCAGTAATAGCACCCCGACAGCGCAATCAACACCAGCAGCAAGCCCTTGCCCCACCACGGCAATGCAGGCATCAAACCCACCACGCCCGCCGCCAACAAATGCGTTGCTACGATAAAAACAGCCAGTCGTCGTGAAGCCACTGGCTGCAAATACAAAGGCGGCTGATTATCCAAAGGTCATCAGCACACTAACGCCCGCAATAATGCCCGCGCATTCGCCATGCCCACCACCAAATTCTGGTGAATATCGTCCATCGTGATCTCTTCGCTGTCTTTGCCCGCTGCCCAATTAGCCACCACCGCGCACGCGGCGTAACAAAGATCCAACTCACGAGCAAGCGCCGCTTCTGGCATCGCCGTCATTCCCACCAAATCGCAGCCATCGCGTTCCAAACGAGCGATTTCAGCCGCCGTTTCCAAACGCGGGCCTTGGGTAGCGGCATACGTGCCACGCGGAACCACATCCAACTTCGCGCATTCAGCCGCTGCCAGCAAGGCATTGCGGACTTCCGCACAATACGGCCAGGAAAAATCAATGTGGGTCACATTGGTCAAGCCATCCTCAAAAAAGGTATGCGCCCGCCCGTGGGTGTAATCAATAATCTGATCAGGAATCACCAAGCGCATGGGCTGCATTTCTGGCGTAATCCCACCCACGGCAGCGATCGCCACGATCTTTTTCACCCCCAAACTCTTCAGCGCCCACAAATTAGCACGGTAATTCACCCGATGCGGGGGAATATTATGGGTGTAACCGTGCCGTGCCAAAAACGCGATACGCTTGCCACCGATCATGCCGTGCGTCACCGGCCCCGACGGCTCACCGTAAGGCGTATGCACCACTTCGCGGTGAATCACTTCCAAGCCTTCAATTTCGGTCAGCCCAGTACCGCCAATTACTGCAAATTCAATAGCACTCATTTCATAACCCTTTTACTGCATAAATACCGTTGGCATTACGCCAATATTCCTTGTAATCCATCCCAAAGCCGAACACGTAGCGATCCGGTAATTCCAACGCTGAAAAATCGCGCTGCACGCCTTCCACACGGCGATCGTGCTGCTTATCCGCTAACACTGCCACGTGTACACTTGCCGCGCCTTGCTCCCGACACCAGTGGGTAATTTCCCGCAAGGTATAACCTTCGTCGAGAATATCATCAACCAACAACACATGCCGATCTGCCAACGCAGTTTCAGGCTTGTGTAACCAAGTAATCGTTTTGCTGCCACTGGTTGCCCCACGGTAGCGGGTAGCGTGCAAATAATCCTGTTCCAAAGGGAACGCCAAGCGGGTCAGCAAATGCCCCGTCAAAATTACCCCGCCGGTCATCACACACAATACCAGCGGGTTTTTATCCGCCAGTTTTTCAGTAACTTCGGTCGCCATCGTATCTAACATGGCAGCGATATCCTCAGCGGAATGCAATAAATCAGCGTCTGCCAGTGTGCGGGCAGCATCAGCGGCTGTGATAACCATTTGTTCACCTATCGTTCAAGCAATCTTGGTATTCTAACTTAAATCAAGAAATCGTTATGAAAAAACAAAAATGTGATCGACGGGTATTGCATTACTACAATCAGAATATTATGATTTGCTTATATTAAGTAATCCCTTTTAACGCGCACACAGGCGCATGACTCTCCGCTAGAGGTATATTTTATGAAACATACAAAAATCGCTCTGATGGTTGCATTACTGGCTGCTTCCGGTGTTGCTTCTGCTGAATTCTTCGATGGCTTCGACAATGGCAGTGGCGTGGGTCAAGGTCAAGGCCAAGGTCAAGCTAGCACTAGTGGTCAAGGTCAAGGCTACGGCACTGGCGCTGGCGACATGAGTGGCTGGGGTCGTGGTAAAGGCGACGCGGATGGCGAAGTTGATTTCACCATCACTTTCAAAGGCAAAGGCAAAACCGACATGGCTGCTGACACTTATGGTCAAGGTCGTGGCGATGGCGCTACCAATGTACAAGGCAGTGGCTACGGTTACGGCGATGGCTACAACAATATGTACGGCTACAGCAACACCTCAGCTAACGGCTACGGTAACAACCCTTGGGGTGGCTACGGTTACAACCCGATGATGCAACAAGCACCTGCTATGCAGATGCCTGCTCAAGGTCAAATGCCAACAGCAGCAGCGCCTGCTCAAGGTCAAATGATGCAGCAAATGCCTGGCTACGGTTACAGCCCAATGATGATGGCACCTGGCTACGCGATGCAAGCGCCTAGCTTCGAGCAAATCCAAAAGCAAATGGAAATGCAACGCGCTCAAGCTGATGCTTTCTTCAAGAAGGTAGAAGAACAGCGTGCCGCGATGGCTGCTCAACAGCAGAAAATGGTTGAAGCCAACAAAGCTGCTGCACCTGTTGCCGCTGCTACCACTACAGCACCTGCTGCGCCAGCCGCTCCTGCTGCTGAAGTGAAAGTTGAAGCGGCTGCACCTGCTGCTGCACCAGCACCTGCTGCGCCAGCCGCTCCTGCTGCTGCAAACTAATCAGATTTCATCTCTGAAGAAGAAGGCTGGGTTCACCCAGCCTTTTTTGTGACCGCCACACACTCGCGCACCAATGCCGCCCCACGGTAAATAAACCCGCTATACACCTGCACCAAACTCGCACCGGCTGCCAATTTTGCCTGCGCATCCGCCCCCGACAAAATTCCCCCTACCCCAATAATCGGAATCCGGCTATCCATATCCGCCCGGAACTGCCGAATCACTTCCGTCGAATGCTGTGTCAACGGTTTACCGCTCAATCCACCTTGTTCATTGGCATGAGGCAAACCTTGCACCGCTGATTTATCCAAGGTCGTATTGGTCGCAATCAAACCATCAATCTGCACCTCGGAAAACACCTGCGCCATCTCGCGGATTTCCAGCTCACTCAAATCCGGTGCAACCTTAATCGCCACCGGCACGTAACGCCCGACTTGCTGGGTAAGTTTGCTTTGCTCTTCCCGCAACGTGACCAACAAACGCTTTAATTCATCCCCGTATTGCAAGGTACGCAAGCCCGGCGTATTCGGTGAAGAAATATTCACCGTGATGTAATGGGCCACCGGGTAAGCCTTACGCAAACCGATCAGGTAATCATCTGCCGCTTTCTCAACAGGTGTATCGAAGTTTTTACCGATATTGACGCCAATAATGCCGGGGTAACGCGCTTTGGAGACATTCTCCAGCAAATAATCAATGCCGTGATTATTGAAACCCATTCGGTTGATAATGGCTTGCGCTTTGGGTAAACGGAACAAACGCGGTTTAGGGTTGCCGGGTTGCGGGCGCGGTGTCACCGTGCCGATTTCAATGAAGCCAAAGCCCAACGCTGCCAGCGCGTCGATGTATTCACCGTTCTTATCCAGCCCTGCCGCTAAGCCGACGGGGTTGGGGAACTCAATGCCCATTACCGTGACAGACCTCCCCGGCAACGCTTCCGGTTTGCCTAACAAGCCGGTTTTACCCGCCAGTTTCAGGGAATCCAGTGCCAGATGGTGTGAGGTTTCAGCGGGAAAGAGAAAAAGCAGATCGCGTAGGAGTGTGTACACAAAGAAATCCCCGGTTCAGGATGAAACCGGGGATTATAGCCGTTTAACGCCTATTTTCCAGCGCAGCAATGCGGTCTTCCAGCGGCGGGTGGGTCATGAAGATTTTCTTCAAGCCATCACCCAAGCCACCGGCAATCCCGAATGCTGCCATGCCACCGGGTAAATCATGTGTGGCATGAGCGCTTTGCAGGCGTTTCAGCGCATTAATCATTTTTTGACGACCAGCCAAATCCGCTCCGGCAATATCCGCTTTGAATTCGCGGTAACGCGAAAACCACATCACAATCGCAGTGGCTAAGAAACCGAGCACAATATCCGCGATAAACGAACCCACAAAATAACCAATGCCCGGCCCACTGTTTTCGCTATTGTTACCACGGAAGAAGTTATCGACCATCATGCCAATCAACCGCGCAAAAATAATCACGAAGGTGTTCAACACGCCTTGCAGCAAGGTTTGCGTCACCATGTCGCCATTGGCAACGTGACCGATTTCATGCCCCAATACCGCTTCGACTTCATCCGCCGTCATGTGGTCTAGCAAACCTTGGCTGACTGCCACCAAGGCATTGTTACGGCTGGCACCCGTCGCAAACGCATTCGGGTCGGGTGAATAGAAAATCCCCACTTCGGGCATTCCAATCCCAGACTTTTCCGCTTGGCGGCGCACGGTTTCCACCAACCAACGTTCTTGCGCCGTGCGCGGGGTTTCAATGATTTGCACCCCCATGCTGCGCTTCGCCATCCATTTGGACATTAGCAGACTCACAAACGAGCCGCCAAATCCCATGACAACCGCCAGCATCAAAATACCGCCCATGCTGCCTGCACTCATATCAATACCAAACAGCTTGCCGATAATTGTCATCGAAATAAACAGCACGACCATAATCGCTAGGTTAGTCAGTGCCAGTAAAGCAATCCGCATCATCGTTATTCAACCTCTATGGTGGATGTTACGTAAGGATATTAGGTCACAAGGGGCTGAATTCAAGTTTTCCCTACTAATTGACGCTTATCTCCAGACCAGTGACGTTTTGGTAGCCTTTAGGCAGTAACTTACCACGTTTGGCACGTTCAGCACGGTACTCATCCAATTCCGCACCCTTGATGGTTTTAAACTGCTTACCGGCACGAATCAGCAACGCCGCATTCGCAGGCAAAATCGCCGCAAACTGCACCGTTTCATCGGCAATCCCCAACCCACCTTTTTTCAGGCTGATCAACTTATTGCCCTTGCCTTTGGAAAGTTGCGGCACATCTTGCAAGCCGATCACCAGCACATAACCCGATGATGACACCAACACCAGCGAATCGGTGGCAATGTTCGTTACCAACAACGGCGGCAAAATCGCCACACCATCGCCCACCGTCAGGGTCACTTTGCCCGCTTTCACCCGGCTTTGCATCTCGCCAAAACTGCACAAGAAACCGTAACCTTCCGCCGAATGCAGCAAATACTGATCGCTGTCTTTGCCCATCAGCGCGTACTGGAACTTCGCGCCTGCCGGTGGTGCTAACTTACCCGTTAACGGTTCACCCTGCCCGCGTGCTGATGGCAAGGCATTCGCTGGCAGGGTATAAGTGCGCCCAGTGCTATCCAGCAGCACCACTTGCTGACTGGAACGCCCGCGTACCGCAGTCAGGAACTCATCGCCCTGCTTATAGCTCAATGATGCGGGGTCAATATCATGCCCTTTCGCCGAACGAATCCAGCCCATTTTCGACACCACCACCGTCACCGGCTCGGAAGGCGTTAGCGCAGTTTCATCCAATACTTGTGCTGCCGCCCGTTCTTGCAAGGGCGAACGCCGCGCATCACCGTACAACTTCGCGTCTTCTTTCAACTCTTTGCGAATCAAACTGGTCAATTTGGTATCGGAACTTAGCAACGCCAGCAAGGTTTCTTTTTCCTTTTCCAACTCATCCAATTCGCCGCGAATTTTCATTTCTTCCAAGCGTGCCAATTGGCGCAATTTGGTATCGAGGATGTAATCCGCCTGAATCTCGGTCAACTCGAAGCGGCGCATCAATACCGCTTTCGGCTCGTCTTCGGTGCGGATAATGTGGATTACTTCATCAATATTGAGGAATGCCACCAACAAACCCGCCAATAAATGCAGGCGTTTTTCGACTTTATCCAAGCGCCATTGCAAGCGGCGCGTCACCGTTTGCCGCCGGAAGGTCAGCCATTCGCTCAAAATATGCAGCAAATTTTTGACTTGCGGGCGACCATTCAGACCGATCATATTCATATTGACGCGGTAACTGCGCTCTAAATCGGTGCTGGCGAATAAATGCGACATCAGCATGTCCACGTCCACGCGATTGGAACGTGGCACAATCACCAAACGTACCGGCTGCTCGTGGTCGGATTCATCGCGCAAATCTTCCACCAACGGCAGTTTCTTCGCCTGCATTTGCGCAGCGATTTGCTCCAGAATCTTGCTGCCCGACACCTGATACGGCAAGGCGGTGATAATAATGTCGCCATCTTCGATTTCGTAACGCGCCCGCATTCTAAACGTGCCGTTACCCTTTTCATAAAGCGCGAGGAACTCCGCTGCTGGCGTAATAATTTCAGCTTCGGTAGGAAAATCTGGGGCGGGAATGTGCTGATGTAAATCCTGCAACGTCGCATTGGGGTGATCCAGCAAATGCAGGCACGCATTCACCACTTCACGCAAGTTATGCGGCGGAATATCGGTCGCCATCCCTACCGCAATGCCGCTGCCACCGTTGAGCAAAATATTGGGTAAACGCGCCGGTAAAATGGTCGGCTCTTCTAACGTGCCATCGAAATTCGGTTGCCATTGCACCGTGCCCTGCCCCAATTCTTGCAGCAACACTTTGGCGTAAGCGGTCAAGCGCGATTCGGTGTAACGCATTGCAGCAAACGATTTCGGGTCATCTTGCGAACCCCAGTTGCCTTGCCCATCCACCAGCGTGTAGCGGTAGGAAAACGGTTGCGCCATTAACACCATTGCTTCGTAGCACGCCGAATCGCCATGCGGGTGAAATTTACCCAATACGTCACCGACAGTACGCGCTGATTTTTTGTGTTTGGAAGCCGCCGTCAGCCCTAACTCAGACATGGCGTAGACAATGCGGCGTTGCACAGGCTTTAAGCCATCGCCGAGATGCGGCAAGGCGCGATCAAGAATGACGTACATGGAATAGTCGAGGTAGGCTTTCTCTGTGTATTCCTGTAGCGGGAGGGTTTCGATGCCTTCGTAGTTCATGAGTATCCTTATATGCTGGCGGCACTAATGGAGGCAAAGCATAGGTGGGTACACCGAAGGACGCAAGTAATGGATTACGAAGCCCCCTCGCCCCTTGAGGGAGAGGGGGTTGGGGGTGAGGGGTAACTTAAACGTTCATGATCTTAATGGTCGGGAACTTAGTGCTGTAGTCCTTGGCTTTTTGCGCCAAACGTGACGAGGCTTTGCGGGAAATCTCTTTGTAAATTTGCGCGACTTTGCCATCAGGGTCAGCCACCACAGTTGGGTTGCCGTTGTCGACTTGTTCGCGGATTTTGATGTCGAGCGGCAGACCACCGAGGTAGTTCACGCCGTATTGTTCTGCCATGCGTTGACCGCCGCCTTCGCCGAAGATGTGTTCGACCGTACCGCAGTTGCTGCAAATGTGCATACTCATGTTTTCGACGATACCCAAGATAGGCACTTCAACTTTTTCAAACATTTTCAGACCCTTACGCGCATCCAACAAGGCAATGTCTTGTGGGGTGGTGACGATGATTGCACCAGATACAGGGATCTTCTGGGAAAGCGTCAATTGAATGTCACCTGTGCCGGGTGGCAGGTCGATGACCAAATAATCCAAATCACCCCAGTTGGTATCACCCAGCAATTGTTCCAGTGCTTGTGTAACCATCGGACCGCGCCAGATCATCGGGGTATCTTCTTCGATCAGAAAACCAATCGACATGGCTTTAATGCCGTGGTTTTGCATTGGCTCTAGGCTTTTGCCATCGCTGGATTCGGGTTGACCACTGATGCCTAACATGCGCGGCTGGCTGGGACCGTAAATATCCGCATCAAGCATACCGACCGTTGCGCCGTCGGCTTTCAGAGCAAGGGCGAGGTTGACAGCGGTGGTGGATTTGCCGACGCCACCTTTGCCGGAAGCAACAGCGATAATGTTTTTAATGCCGTCTTTACGCTTGACGCTTTTTTGAACTGCGTGTGCCGCTACTTGGGTGGTGACGCTTACATCTGTGTTAGTTGCGCCAGCAGCGACTAAGGCGGCTTTGATTTCTGCTGCCAATTCATCCCGATAGCTGCCCGCCGGATAGCCTTGCACCACACTAACGGCTACGTTGCCGCCTTCCACACGAATGTCTTTTACTTGGTGCAGGGATACGATGTCCTGTTCCAAATAACGGTCTTTGATGCCTTTCAGTAGCGCTTCAACTTGTTCACGGGTCATGTCTGCCATTCTGTTCTCCTCAGTAAGCTAGAATATCTGGGCGCGATTCTACACTATCCAAGACTATACCCGAAATAAGCACCCATTCAGGGGTGGTATTACCTAGCGATTTAGTCGGAAATGGGATGGGCAGGCAAAAGCGAATGGGTACAGGTAATAGAGATGGTGTGTAATAACCAGAGAAAATGGTGGGCCCAGTAGGACTCGAACCTACGACCAAGGGATTATGAGTCCCCTGCTCTAACCAACTGAGCTATAGGCCCTGAAAACGTTACGATCAGTTTGTCGGTAAGACACCCGGCTCGTATTCCAAGAAGCTGCGAAGCATATCCGAACGGCTCGGATGACGCAACTTGCGCAAGGCTTTGGCTTCAATCTGACGAATACGTTCACGGGTCACGTCGAATTGTTTGCCCACCTCTTCCAGCGTGTGATCGGTATTCATGTCGATACCGAAACGCATCCGCAGGACTTTGGCTTCACGGGAAGTCAAACTCGACAAGACATCGCGGGTCACTTCCGACAAGCTTGAAGTGGTCGCAGACTCAATCGGCGACAAAATATTGCCATCTTCGATGAAGTCGCCCAAGTGCGAATCTTCATCGTCACCGATCGGCGTTTCCATCGAAATCGGTTCTTTGGCAATTTTCAGCACTTTGCGGATTTTATCTTCCGGCATATCCATCGCTTCAGCCAGTTCTTCCGGCGTAGCTTCACGACCTTTTTCCTGCAACAGCTTGCGCGAAATGCGGTTGAGCTTGTTAATGGTTTCGATCATGTGCACCGGAATACGGATGGTACGTGCCTGATCCGCAATCGAGCGCGTAATCGCCTGACGTATCCACCAAGTGGCATAAGTCGAGAACTTGTAACCACGGCGGTATTCAAACTTATCCACCGCTTTCATCAAACCGATATTGCCTTCCTGAATCAAATCAAGGAATTGCAAACCACGGTTGGTGTACTTTTTCGCAATGGAAATCACCAAACGCAGGTTGGCCTCAACCATTTCCTTTTTCGCACGCCGCGCTTTGGCTTCGCCCACCGACATGCTGCGGTTGATGTCTTTGATTTGCGAAATGGATAAATTGCATTCGCGTTCGAGGCTTAACAATTCCCGCTGCGCTTCGTGAATCTTTGGCAAAAAACTCTGTAGACGGGTATGGTCGCCACGTTTATCAACACAGTAGCGGTCTAACCATTCCAGATCAGTTTCATTTTGCGGGAAACTATCGATGAAATCCTGACGCGCCATACCGCCTTTTTGGACGCACAGTTTCATAATGTGGCGTTCATTCTGGCGAATCCGATCCACAATTTCATTCAACTGCACAGTCAACTGTTCGATGATAGGCTGTGCCAAACGGAATTCCATGAACTTGAGCGCAACCGCATCACGGGTTGCGGTATAGGCAGCCTGATCATTGCTGGCGCAAGCCGCTTTAGATGCCTCATACAACTCGCGCAGTTCTGCAAACTTAATCCGCGCTTCTTCAGGATCAGGTCCTGTATCAACCGGATCAGCCGCGTCTTCGTCATCTTCTTCTTCAACAACTGCCACTGCGTCTTCTTCAGCCGCAATCGTCGCCTCTTCCAACTCTTCCGGCACAGCAACCTGAAACGCCGTCAGGTCTTCATCAGGGTTAACAAAGCCATTAATAATGTCGGTTAAACGGATTTCCTCGGAATCAATCAGGCTGGCTTTTTCCAGCAGAACTTCCGTCGAGGCAGGGTATTGTGCCAACGCCCGCAGAATTTCGTTCAAACCCTCTTCAATACGGATAGCAATCTGGATTTCGCCTTCACGGGTCAAGAGTTCTACCGTACCCATTTCACGCATGTACATACGTACCGGGTCAGTGGTTCGCCCAAAATCGCCATCCACATTCGCCAATGCAGCGGCTGCTTCTTCAGCGGCTTCATCGTCGGCTTGTACCGCCTCATCGTTTAGCAGTAAAGAATCGGCATCCGGGGCATGTTCATACACCGTTATGCCCATATCGTTGATCATCGCAACAATATCTTCAATCTGCTCCGGGTCAACGATGGTATCGGGAAGGTGGTCGTTGACCTCAGCATAGGTGAGGTAGCCCTGCTCCTTACCTTTGGCAATTAACTCTTTCAAGCTGGACTGCTGCTGCTCTTCTTGACTCATGCCCTAAAACTCTCTGGAAAAAAGGTCGGTAACTATATCACATTTTTCTAAAATGCAACCACATGTGCTCACTCACGCCCCCGGACTTTTATAGTCCTGAAGCAGTAAATAAGCTAAATCACTACGCTCTTGCTCGCTCAACACTTGGGTTTGACCCCGATGTAATAAGGCTTCAAGCTGCTTTTGACGTGATTGCCGCCTGATTTGTTGCAGACAGTCGGCAAATTCACGCCGTATAACGGTTTCATCATCCGTCTCAGGTCGCCAGTTGGTGAGACGCAGAATAACAGCCTCATGTTCCGTCTGGCGAAAACGCTCTAATAGACCCGCCAAATGTATATGGGGGTTCTCCTCGATATTTTCAATGATAGCCGCCAACAATGCTGTGCCGGGCAAGTCGTAGCCAAGAATCTGTTCGGAACTGCCTGCTACCTCCACCAACATCGGGTAGTGCAATAGCAAGGCAATCGCGTGCCTTATCGGCGTGCGGCGTACATCTTGGTCGCCCAAACGCGCCTGATTATAGGTGAGCGGCGCATCACCCGTTGAATTTTTTTTCAAGTGGCGGCGCACAACTTCCAAGGGCGTGTCGGTAAGTGTAGACAATTCTCCGAGAATTTGCTCGCGCAACAAAATAACCGGCATGGTAGCGAGTAATTTCAAACCGTCGCTTAGCAGGCGTGCTTTGCCTTCCTTGGTGCTCAGATTGAAACGCTCTTTCAACACTGCCAATAAATAAGCACTGAGCGTGAGTGCCTTGGCTAAGCTTGCTTCAAACGCTTCTTTACCGATTTGGCGGATTTGCGTGTCGGGGTCTTCACCTTGCGGCAAAAACAAAAAGCGGATCTCTTTATCATCACGCAACTCTGGCAAGGCATTTTCCAAGGCTCGCCATGCCGCATCCCGCCCCGCACGGTCGCCGTCAAAACAAAACACCACTTCCGGCACGAGACGCAATAATTGGCGGATGTGTTCCGGCGTGGTCGCCGTCCCCAAGGTTGCCACCGCATACGTAATACCGTATTGCGCCAGCGCAATCACATCCATGTAACCTTCGACCACCAACAAACGCTCCAGCTTGCGGGTATCGTTACGCGCCTCAAACAGACCGTAAAGCTCAGCGCCTTTGTGGAACACCTCGGTTTCGGGTGAATTCAGGTACTTGGGTGAACCATCGCCAATCACCCGCCCGCCAAAACCAATGACCCGTCCGCGCCGATCGCGGATCGGGAACATAATACGCTCCCGAAAACGGTCATACACCCGCCCAGCGTCATTGCGAATCGCCATACCACTGGCGACCAATTTATCCTCCCCGTAACGGGCTAATTCACGCCCTAGCGAACTATTCGGTGGGGAAAACCCCAAACCAAAGCGTTTTGCCACGTCATTGCTCAAACCACGGCGCTGCAAATACCCAAGTGCATCAGGGTTTTGTTGCAATTGTGCCTGAAACCATACCGCTGCCTCTTCCAGCAAGGTATACAAGTTTTTATCTTTACGCGGGCGTTTTGGGGCATCCTCTGCACCTTCACGGGGAACCTGCACCCCAATGGTGCAGGCTAACGCCTCAATCGCCTCCGGGTATTCAAGATGTTCGTATTCCATTAAAAAAGTAATGGCAGACCCGTGTACCCCGCAACCAAAACAATGGTAGAACTGTTTGGTCGGACTCACCGTGAAAGAAGGCGTTTTTTCATTATGAAACGGGCAACATGCGGTATATTCGCGCCCTGCCTTTTTTAATGGCACGCGCCCACCGATCACGTCGATAATATCGACGCGAGCTAACAGTTGGTCAATGAACTCTTTGGGGATGCGACCTGCTGTACTCATAAGCTGTGTGCGATCTTGCTCCGTTGTGCTGGTAGCGTAGTATACGCTAATTAAGACCATGCTTTCTGGGCATGTCGACAAAAACGCGCTAAGGTGTCTAGCCCTAAACTGGCATTTTAGTCCATAATACTCACCCTTTTATCGCCTGAGACTACGATGAGATACACTGAACTACCCCCATCGCAAGGGCTTTACGACCCTGGCTTTGAACACGATGCATGTGGCATGGGCTTTGTGGCTCACCTGAAAGGTGTCAAGTCACATCAAATCGTCCAACAGGCATTAAAGGTATTAACCCACATGGAACACCGTGGCGCTTGCGGCTGTGAGGAAAATACCGGCGACGGCGCGGGTATCCTGCTCCAACTTCCGCATGAATTCCTCGTATCTGAGTGCAAATCACTCAATATTAAATTGCCTGCGCTCGGTCATTATGCCGTGGGCATGGTGTTCCTGCCACAAGATGCCGACGCACGCGCTGAAGTTGCCGCTATCTTCGCCCGCATCATCGAAGAAGAAGGTCAAACCCTGCTCGGCTGGCGTGATGTCCCCACGAACCCTACCCCGATTGGCAAAACTGCGCTCAAAGCCATGCCTTTCATTCGCATGGCGTTCATTGCCAAATCTGACGACATTGCGGAAGGCATCGACTTTGAACGCAAGCTGTATGTTATCCGCAAGCGCACGCAAAATAGCGTGGATACCCCAGACGTTGCCGGGCATATTTATTTCCCCAGCCTGTCTTCACGCACGCTGGTCTACAAGGGGATGCTGACCACCGAACAGGTCGGGCAGTTCTACAAGGATTTAAGCAATCCGCACATGAAAACCGCCATTGCGATGATCCACTCGCGGTTTTCCACCAACACCTTCCCAAGCTGGGAACGGGCACACCCCAACCGTTACCTGATCCATAATGGTGAAATCAACACCATGCGTGGCAACGTTAACTGGATGAACGCGCGTCAGGGCGTTATCAAAACCGACGTATTCAATACCGAAGTCAGCAAGCTGTTCCCCATTGTGAACCCCAACGGCAGTGACTCCGCGATGTTTGATAACACGTTGGAATTCATGTACTTGTCGGGCTATTCCCTGCCCCATGCCATGATGATGATGGTTCCTGAACCGTGGTCTAACCATGAAAGCATGAGCGCGGAAAAGAGAGCCTTCTACGAATACCACAGTTGCTTAATGGAACCGTGGGATGGTCCTGCTGCAATGGGTTTCACCGATGGCACATTAGTGGGTGCGACGCTGGATCGTAACGGTTTACGCCCATCCCGTTACTACATCACCAACGATGACATGATCATTCTCGCCTCAGAAGTCGGTGTATTGGATGATCTCGACCAAAGCACCATCGTCTCCAAGCAACGCCTGCAACCTGGGCGTATGTTGCTGGTGGATACCGCACAAGGGCGCATCATTGCGGACGAAGAAATCAAGCAACAAATGGCAACCGCAAAGCCTTACCAAGATTGGTTGGCGAGCAATTTAGTGGAGCTGGCTGACCTGCCAGAAGCACCGCATCACGTGCTGCCGGAACACGAAACGCTGGTACAGCGTCAGAAAATGTTCGGCTACACCTACGAAGATGTGCGCAAAGTGCTTGTGCCAATGGCGTTGACCGGTATCGACCCATTAGGTGCAATGGGCATCGACTCACCGATTGCCGTACTCTCCAATCAGGCACAGCCCTTATTCAACTATTTCAAGCAGTTGTTTGCACAGGTAACAAATCCGCCGATTGACTCTATCCGTGAAGAGATCGTTACGTCGTCGTACACCACACTGGGTTCAGAAGGTGACATTACCGCGCCGAATGCCGCCAGTTGCCAACAAATCTTGCTGAAAACCCCGATTTTGGGCAATGAAGAGTTAGCCAAACTCACTCACGTTCAGCGTGAAGGTTTCCAATGCGTTACCTTGCCAATCACCTTCCGTGCACGTGAAGGCGAAGCGGGTTTGGAAACCGCCCTCGAACACTTGTTTGCCGCCGCTGATCATGCCATCGACAACGGCGCTAATTTGATCGTGCTGTCTGACCGCTTGGCAGATGCCGATAATGCGCCGATTCCGTCACTGTTGGCGGTTGCTGGCTTGCATCACCATTTGATTCGTGACGGCAAACGTACCCGCGTGAGTTTGATTCTTGAATCCGGCGAACCGCGTGAAGTGCACCATTTCTGCACCTTATTGGGTTACGGTGCGCAAGCCATTAACCCGTACTTGGCTTTTGAATCACTGGACGATTTGATCCGTGAAGGTTTGTTGCCTAACCTCAAGCACGATTATGCCGTTCAGAAATATATCAAGGCGGTCACGAAAGGGGTGATCAAGGTGATGTCGAAAATCGGCATTTCCACGATCCAGTCTTACCGTGGGGCGCAGATTTTTGAAGCACTGGGTATCAACAAGACGGTTATCGACAAGTATTTCACCGCTACCGCCTCGCGCATTGGCGGGATTGACTTGAATATCATCGCCAAAGAAACCTTGATGCGTCACCAACTGGCGTATGACCATCACGATGCCGAACAGCGTTCCCTGAAAGCGGGTAACGTGTTCCAGTGGCGCAATGAGGAAGAAGAGCACCAGTACAACCCAGCCACCATTTACGCGCTGCAAAAGGCAGTACGGCTGGGCGACTACAGTTTGTACAAACAATACAGCCGCTTGATGCACGAAGATGCTGAAGTCAAATTCAACCTGCGTAACCTGCTGGAATTCAACTTTGCTGAACAAGCTATTCCCCTAAGCGAAGTTGAACCCGCCAGCGCGATTGTCAAACGTTTTAAATCCGGCGCGATGTCCTTCGGCTCCATCAGCCAGGAAGCACACGAAGCCTTGGCGATTGCGATGAACCGGCTGGGCGGGCGCTCTAACTCTGGTGAAGGTGGTGAAGACCCGGCACGTTTCATTCCTGATCCCAATGGCGACTCCCGCAACAGTGCGATCAAGCAAGTAGCTTCCGGGCGTTTCGGCGTTACTAGCCATTACTTGAATAATGCGCAAGAAATTCAGATCAAACTGGCACAAGGCGCAAAACCAGGCGAAGGTGGTCAATTACCGGGCAAGAAAGTCTATCCCTGGGTAGCACGGGTGCGTGGCACGACACCGGGCGTAGGCTTAATTTCGCCACCACCGCATCATGATATTTACTCGATTGAAGATTTGGCACAGCTCATTCATGACCTGAAAAACGCCAACAAACGCGCCCGCATCAACGTCAAGTTGGTATCCGAAGTCGGGGTCGGCACGATTGCAGCCGGTGTTGCCAAAGGCAAAGCGGATGTCATCCTGATTTCGGGTTATGACGGTGGCACGGGTGCTTCCCCGAAAACCAGTGTCCAACACGCCGGTTTGCCGTGGGAATTGGGTCTGGCAGAAACGCATCAAACGTTATTGCTCAATAACCTGCGTAGCCGCGTGCGTCTGGAAACCGACGGCAAATTGATGACCGGGCGTGACGTAGCCGTGGCAGCATTGTTGGGTGCAGAAGAATACGGCTTTGCGACCTTGCCACTGGTGGCGCTGGGTTGCGTGATGATGCGCGTTTGCCATCAAGACACTTGCCCCGTAGGGATTGCGACTCAGAACCCAGAGTTACGCAAGAAATACGCGGGTGACCCGCAATACGTGGTCAATTTGCTGATGTTCATCGCCGAAGAATTGCGCGAATACATGGCGAAACTCGGCTTCCGCACCATTGATGAAATGGTGGGGCGCGTCGATAAGCTGCGCCAAGGCACGGCAGAAGGTCACTGGAAAGCCAGCATGGTTGATTTGAGTACCCTGCTGCACACACCAGAGATGGAAGAATGTGACGGTATCCGTTGCTTGCGTGAACAGGATCACGGCATTGCACAATCCTTGGATGAGCAAAAGCTACTGAAAGCGTGCCAACCCGCCATTGATCACGGCACGGCGGTGACGGCTGAGTTCGAGATTAAGAACATTGACCGCGTAGCAGGTACGATTACCGGCTCAGAAGTGACCCGCAAATACGGTGCAGCGGGCTTGCCCGAAGACACCATCCGCCTGAAATTCAACGGCTCAGCCGGGCAAAGTTTCGGTGCATTCCTGCCTAAAGGCATGACGCTGGAACTCGAAGGCGACTCCAACGACTACATCGGCAAAGGGTTGTCGGGTGGCAAGATCATCGTTTACCCACGTAAAGATGCGCAATTTGCCGCAGAAGATAATATCCTGATCGGCAACGTGGCATTCTTTGGCGCAAGCGACGGTGAAGCCTATGTACGCGGGGTCGCGGGCGAACGTTTCTGTGTGCGTAACTCCGGGGTGCGCGTCGTCGTTGAAGGCACGGGCGACCACGGTTGTGAATACATGACCGGCGGGCGCGTGGTAGTGTTGGGCAAGGTCGGGCGCAACTTTGGCGCGGGCATGTCCGGTGGCGTGGCTTATGTGTATGACCCCAGCGGCATTCTGGCAATCAGCGGCAACACTGAAATGGTGGCTTACAGCCCACTGAGTGATGCTAACGAGAAAGCCGAAGTCAAAGCCATGATCGAAAAGCATGTACTGTATACTGGCAGCACACGCGGTAGCCTGATTTTGGCGGACTGGAATAAATATTCAGCCGATTTCGTGCGCGTCATGCCGAACGACTACCAACGGATGCTGGAAACGATTCGTGCCTTTGAGCAGCAAGGGCTTTCCGGTGATGAAGCCTTGATGGCGGCTTTCACCGCAAACAATAGCGACGCTTCGCGTGTCAGTGGCAACTAAGGATTAAAGGTAACAGTCATGGGTAAACCTACTGGTTTCATGGAATACCAGCGCGAGCTGCCAGCCGACCGCGCCCCGTTAGAACGGATTAAAGACTGGCGTGAATTCCACCTGCATTTCGAGCGCGAAGCGGAAAACCGCGAACAGGGCGGACGCTGCATGGAGTGCGGCATCCCGTTTTGCCAAACTGGCAAAATGTTGCCGGGTGGTGCGAGCGGTTGCCCTGTCCACAACCTGATTCCTGAATGGAACGATATGATTTATCGTGGGTTGTGGAAGGAAGCGTTTGAACGCCTGCGCATGACCAATAACTTCCCGGAATTCACCGGGCGAGTATGCCCAGCACCGTGTGAAGGCTCTTGTACTCTCGGCATCAGCGAACCGCCAGTCACCATCAAGCTCAACGAAGTGTCGATTATCGACAAAGCGTTTGCAGAAGGTTGGATCAAGCCTGAACCGCCTACTGAACGTACTGGCAAAAAAGTTGCCGTGGTCGGTTCGGGGCCTGCGGGCATGGCGTGTGCTGACCAGTTGAACAAAGCGGGTCACGAAGTCACCGTGTACGAACGCGCTGATCGTATTGGCGGCTTGTTGATGTACGGCATTCCCAATATGAAACTGGACAAACAGGAAATCGTGCAACGCCGCGTTGACCTGATGGCTGCCGAAGGCGTGAAGTTCGTCACAGGCGTGGACGTGGGCAAGGATATTTCCGCCGAGCAACTGCGCAGTGACTTTGACGCAGTAGTGCTGTGCGCAGGGGCGACTCAGCCACGTGATTTACCCGTTGAGGGGCGCAACCTCAAGGGTGTGCATTTCGCGATGGATTTCCTCACCGCGAATACCAAAAGCTTGCTGGATTCGGGCTTAGCAGATGGTCACTACATTTCGGCACAAGGCTTGGATGTGATCGTTATCGGTGGCGGTGATACGGGCACGGATTGCGTGGGCACGTCAGTACGCCACGGCTGCAAATCCGTGACCCAACTGGAAATCATGCCACGTGCGCCAGACGCGCGTGCGCCGGATAACCCTTGGCCGGAATGGCCGCGTGTGCACAAAGTCGATTACGGTCAGGAAGAAGCAGCAGCGGTATTTGGACGTGACCCGCGTGATTACCTGATTTCTACCAAGAAACTGGTTGGTGATGAAAACGGTCATGTGAAAGAAATTCATACGGTTGGGGTGCGCTGGGAACAGGGTACTGGCGGGCGCATGAATTTGATCGAAGTCGAAGGCACCGAAGAAGTATTGCCCGCGCAATTGGTGTTGCTGGCAATGGGCTTTACGGGACCGGAAAAAACACTGGTGGATGCGCTGACGCTGGACACTGACCCACGCGGCAATGTCAAAGCTGACTACGGTAAATACACGACCAATCTGCCGGGCGTGTTTGCGGCGGGCGATATGCGCCGTGGGCAAAGTCTGGTGGTGTGGGCGATTAATGAAGGGCGCGAAGCCGCACGGGAATGTGATCGGTTTTTGATGGGCAAGACTTACTTGCCGTAAGCTTACGACGAAGTTGGGGGACTTTTGTCCCCTATACTGTCACAGTGCACCCACACGCCAAGCTGATTTCTACCGGCGAAATATGTTGGGCAGCCCCCGCCTGATGCACATGCAACACCGCCAAGGTGTACGGATTAAACACCACCACGTCTTTCACCCCTTGTGACAAATAAAATGGTGGAGCAATCTGCAAATCCTTGGCTTCGTAACCCTTACTAATAATTTCAATAACCGCTTCGGGAACCAGTCTGATTGCCTCCTCCTCTTCGTCAGGTTCTCGGCAGAAAACGGAAATATCAGGGCGTTTGAGTGAACCATTGGGGAAACTGACATAAACATCAGCAATATGGACACACTGACAAGCGTTAGCCGTTGTGGGTGTAATAGTGCTGCGGATACGGTCAACCGCGCGTTGATGACGGTAAACAGGTTGTGCTTCCCAGATCGCCAAGCCGTTGACAATTTCCAGCTTGATACCCAGCTCTTCTGCCTGCAAAAAACGGGAATCCATTGCACTCATCTCCTGATTGTTACCAATAGCGGTATTCTAACACAGCTTTTCCAACGTCAATGGCTATACTCTGGCAACGAAGTATTACTAAACTGGGGCAAGATTCAAGCCCTTGCGTTTACTTTTTGCCGCTTTGGTTTCAGCCTTGCCTGACTTCAGGGTGGGGTAACGATCGTAATAACGCGAATCCATCGCTTCCTGTTGTGATTTCACCATTAAGAACCCTACCACATTCGGTCTCACGCGCCGCAACTGCTCAATGACCGTCAGCAAGCGTTTGCGGTTAATGCGCTCTTCATCCGCAACCATGACTGTCGCTTCCGCCAGTGACGACAAATAGAGAGCATCCGCGAAACCTGCCGTTGGCGGACCGTCAATAATGACGCTATCGAAATGCTTGGTCGCCAGATTCAGCAATTGCGCCATTGCCGGGCTGGACACCATGCGCACGGGGTCAGCCATCAAGGTTCCCGCCAAAATCAGGTACAAACCCTTCATATCGCGGGAAGGATGCGTCACGCTGGCAATATCAACCTCACCATTCAAGTAATTGCTCAAGCCTCTGGCATGTGGCAAACCTAATTTGACATGTACCGACGGGCGGCGCAAATCCGCATCAATCAGCAACACCTTCAAACCCTGTTGTGCTTGACTCATGGCAATATTCACCGCCGACGTTGACTTGCCCTCCGCCGGATTCACACTGGTGATAAAGGTGACACGCGGCGCAACCCCACCGGGTAGTACAAAACGTAAATTGGCGGTCATGACCCGATACGACTCCGCCAATAACGAACCTGCATCACGCACCGTCGCCAATGCCAAATTACCCTCGGATAAATGCCGCACATGTGGAATCGTCCCCAATATCGGCAACCCACTCAAGGATTGTAACTCACTCACCGAAGCGACACCCTGGCTCATGGTTTCACGCAATAACGCCGCACCAACCCCTAACATCAACCCAACTAAGCTACCGATAATCAAATTCAGTAGTTTTTTAGGACGGAACACATCGCTATCGGGAGCTGCCGCATCCACCACCCGAATATTACTGCTGGTCACATTAGTAGCAACATTGACTTCCTTCATGCGTTGCAACAAACCATCGTATAAATCTCGACTGGTTTCGACTTCGCGCTTCAAAGCGTTGTATTCAATGCTGCGGTCACGCAAATCAACTAATTCCCCTTTATAAACAGCCAGTTGATTACGCAGATCATCTTCCAGTTTTTTTGCCGCCGCGTATTCCGCTTGCAGGGATTGTTTCAGCCCCCCCACTTCCTGTTGCAATTGGCTGCGCACTTCCTGAATCTGTTGTTGCAAACGTTGCATATCGGGAAACGCGGGTTTAAACAGTTTGAGCTTCTCCTGATATTCCGCTTCCAAGGTATTCAGATTTTGCTTGATGCCTTCTACCACCGGATTATTGAGCACTTCACGCACATTGCCGTGCTTACGACCTTGAATCATTTGGCTTTCGGCTTGAATACGGGCGCGTTCAGCAGCACCCAAGGCAGAATACAGTTCATCGAGTTTTCGTTCCTGACTCGACTGGCTGTTATTCACTTCCAGAATGTCATTTTGCTTGGCGTATTCAATCAGTTTGCCTTCTTGTAAGTTCAAACGCTGCCGCGCTTTCTCTAACTCCTGCTCCAGAAACGCCTTAGCATAAGTATCTGTTTCACTTTGGGAACTGATATTTTCTTTGATGAAAGCGTTAATCAGGGCATTCACAATATCCGACGACAATACCGGATCAGGGCTTTCGTAAAATACCTTAACTAAATGCGTTTTCTCAATCGGCTCTATGTAAAGTTTTTCTGCAAATTGCTGCGCATAATCGAGTGCCTGAGCGTTGCCAGCAGTGGTTTGCTTAGCGGGCAAGAAACTATCAACAAATCCCTTAATAATCACTTTAATGGAAGTCAACAGACTGAATTTTGCAGGGCGCTCAAATAATCGGGTACGCAAATCCAGATCAGCAATGACCCGCTCCGCCAATTTACGGCTTTTCAACTGTTCGTACTGTGTGCGGAAAAAAGGATCTTGTTCCCCCATATCCGGTGAAGTGCTAGTGAGTGTGCCAAAATTAACAATTTGTACACCTTGCTTTTCAATCTGAATCGTCGCGTTGGCACGGTAAGACGGAGTCGCTGTCCAAGTAAAATAAGCCGTTAGCAATACAATGGTTAAAGCAGTGAGTAGTAATGTCCATTTTTGTCGCAACAAACGCCGCCAAACATCCTCAAGTGTCAACGTATGCGTAGCAATCCCGGCAGCAGGCAAGGCAAGATACGGCACTGGTGCAGCGACTGAATGGGACGGACTAGGAACACGGTTAGCGTTGACAGTTAGCATGGTTCTCTGCTGGAGATAATTGTTAGTATGCCAATCATTGTCTGACAGCTTGCCCCATACCGCAAAGTTTAGCCTGCATTCGCGGGCATTTTCTGGATAAGCGGGCATAGCATCAGACGAACAACCGCCTACCCGACAAAGTTACCCCGTTAATCTGCCCGTGCTGGCATGACTTTTCCCAACGTCATACAAATAGGTAATCATAAAAACAAAGCCGTTTGGAAGATGAGCATAACGATTACACCAGATTCGCTGCACAAACCGTCACCGCTGGAGGGAGAGATTTTTCTCAATCCCGCCTTTCGCGCAATTTTGGCACGTGAATTCCGTTTGCAGCCCGTGCAAGTACAACTGGCAACTACTGAACGGGAGTGGACTATTCCGGCTTTTTTACGCACGGCTTGGCTCGGCAAACAAACGCTGATTCTGGGTGCAGGTTTTGATAAAACCGGCAGGATTCCTGGCACGAGTGCTGATGATTACGGTTTGGTGATTGCAGCCTTGGCACAAGAACTGGCTACTACCCACATCAATACACTGGAAGTCCGCACCGCACAGCGCATTCCTTACCTGAACGATACGGCGGATAAAGTCGAATTGAATCTCGACATCCAACCTTCTGTCGATGCTATTTGGCAACAGTTGTCCGGCAATACCCGTAAAAATATTCGTCGCGCATTAAAAATGGGGTTTACCTCAGTCGTCGGTTTGAACCCGCAATTATTGGATGAATTTTACCAACTGTACCGCATGAGTTTGCATGACCTTGGCAGCTTGCCACACCCCAAAGCATTTTTTACGGATTTAATGCAGCAATGTCCCCAGCATATGCAAATTTTTATTGGTTATATCGACGGCATTCCAGTGGTATCATCCGTCAATTTTGTAAGCCAAACCGAAGTGTATGGCGCTTGGTCAGGCATTCATACCGATTACAAAAAGCACAATGTGTTCCTCGCCATGCTCTGGCAGATGGTTGAATATTGCGGTGCAAGCGGGCGCAACACTTACAACCTAGGGCGCTCCTCCGCCGGTAGCAACCCGCACCAATTCAAGCTCAAACTCGCCAATCGCAGTCACAAGATTTATTACTACAAAATACCCACACCGCAACCGTCATCCGCACATTCCAAAGTACAAAATGCCGCCTCTTGGCTAATCCGTAATACGCCGGAAATCGTGATGGATGGCTTATCCCGCGCCCTGCTTCACAAATTTTACTGAATACCCCATGACAACTAACCCACTGAAAATTTTGGAAGTATGCACCGTTAGCAGTTCCGCCTACGCGCTGGTGTTTCATCGCGCCCATGCCCTGAATCAACGTCATGCAGGCAAAATGCAAGTGGATGTGCTATGCAGTGATGGCCCTGAAGTTGCCCTCATGCAAGCCCAAGGCATGAACGTGGTGATAGCCGACCAGCACCGCAGCCTGAACCCGCTGCAATTAGCACGTTCTGCTTGGAATTTACGGCGTGCGATTCGCAAAGGCGGTTATGATGCCGTACACCTGCACTTTGGCATACCGGGCTTAGTCGGGCGTTTTCTCGCTTTGTTTGACCATAAAACGGTGTGGATTTACCAAAGCCACGGTTACAGCATTGCCGACAATACCAGCCCGCTGGCTCGCAAAGCGTATTTACTGATTGAAAAACTGCTAAAAAGAACGGTGCGATATTCACTGTTTCAATTGCGTGAAGACATGCAATTAGCACGTGAACACCGATTGCTGGATGAAGAACAAATGGTATTTCTCGGCAATGGCATCGACTTGAATAAATTTGCACCGCATTCCACCGCCCCCGCCAATACCACCACATTTGGCATGGTGGCACGCTTTGAACCCATCAAAAATCATGCCTTACTGCTGGATGCCGCCGAATTACTGGCAAAGCAAACCCGTGACTTCAAAATCAAACTCATCGGCCAAGGTCATCTACAAGCCGACGTGCAAGCCAGCATCCAGCAAAAAGGGCTAAGTGATGTGGTGGAAATCATGCCATACCGCGACGACATGCCCGCGTTTTACCAAAGCATTGATGTCGGGGTGCTGACCTCCTTCGCCGAAGGCATTCCCCGCGCCCTCATCGAACCGATGGCATCCGGCAAACCCGTCATCTGCACCGATGTCAAAGGCAGCCGCGAAGCTATTATTGATCAGCAAACCGGCTTCAAAACGCCACTGAATTCCCCGCAAGCGCTTGCCGACCATATGCTGTGGTGCATTCAACACCCCGAAAAGCGCCAACAGATGGGGCAAGCAGCACGGGAACACGCCTGCCAGCACTTTTCCGAAACCCGCATTCTCGATATTCTCGGTGAACTCTATCTCGCCTGCCGCCCACTCCCTGTAGGAGCTTGCCACGCAAGCGATTCCCCAACCCTATCGCCAGCACGGCTGGTTCCTACAAACGAGGAGGCAAGCCCATGATATTCACCGCAGACATCGAAGACTGGCAACAATCCGTTTACGATTTTGACCGCGCCGTATCCAACCGTGTAGTACGCAATACCAGCCGCTTGCTGGATATTTTGGATACACACCAAGTCACAGGCACGTTCTTCATCCAAGGCATGGTGGCAGAAAAGTTTCCGCAATTGATCCGCAGCATCGCGCAAGCCGGTCACGAACTCGCCAGCCATTCACATACTCACCGCATGATTTACCACCTGACCGAAGCGCAATTTCGCGCCGAAATGCAACGTTCAGTTGGCTTATTAGAAGACATTAGCGGCATCAAAGTCATCGGTTTTCGCGCCCCCACGTTTTCGGTACGCGACGATATTCTCGACTGGTATTGCGATGCGCTGCGGGAACAGGGGATTATTTACGACTCATCCATTATGTTAGCCACCGTGCGCAGTTGTTACGGCTTTAGCGATGACGGCATTTTGCAACGTATTGCGGAACGTGGGCTGGATTGCTATCCGATGAGTGTCAGCCGCGTATTCGGCAAGAATTTGCCGGTGATGGGCGGCGGTTATTTCCGCATTTACCCCTACTGGCTATCACGCTGGCTGGCACGCGATTTGAACCATAACACCAGTATTTTCTACATGCACCCTTACGAACTGGATACCCACGAACACCGTGAAGTAGGACAACACGTCAAGATTCCGTTGAAAATGGCAGTCCACCAATTTGCCCGACGCAGCAGCATTCCGGGGAAACTCAATAAATTATTGCAGGATTACTCCTTCAGCTCATTCCGGGATCATTACTACGCAGCCACACCTACGGTAGCAAACGCGCCCCAATAATCCGATAAGTGTCCGCACTCAACAAGGTATCCCAAAACGCATGGGAATCCGGCACCAACGCCCACGCAATAATCGTGGCAACTACCAGTGCGGTGGATTTTTCGCGCTTTTTCCAGTCGAGTATTTTTAATGCTGTGCCAAACGAGCGCTTAATGCGGTGATTCATGAAATCCACGCTGTATAACTCATCCAGCACCAAATGCAACACAAAGCCTAAAAATACAAACAAGCCAAACAACCACGAGACAAATGGCGTTTCGCCCATCACATGGTGCGCAAAAGCCGTCATCAAAAACATGAACAACACTGCTGCTACCAAGGAATGAATAGACCCACGGTGCGTCGTATATTGGTGAAATACCATCCAAATAGGGAAGCGGATCAACCCAAAAGTGAGCAATCCCACTCCCCATAACTCCACAATCGACAAATTATTTTCACTGGAAAACACCACCATGAAAGCGGCGAGAATCGCGAACAAGGAAAACATAATTCGGCTAGGGTAAGCGTGTTGCAAATCAATGTCCGGCAGGATACCACCGATGGTTCCCAGCAGCGCCAGCATCAATGCCTCACGTGGCTCCGCCAAGCCCACTTGCAAGCAAAGGACGGACAATAAGCCCGCCCCCGCCGCTGCCACGCTAATATGCGTACTAAAATTTGCCATATTGCCAGCAAATTACGCGGTTTTCGCCACAATGAACTGCTTGATAGCTTCGACATCCGCATCCATCACTTCAAAACGCTGCGGCAGGCTTTCCAGATCGCTCATACTTGCCGGACGCAAGGGATCACGCCCCAAGGCTTCGCGAATGGAATCTTCAAACTTTGCAGGCAATGCCGTTTCCAACACCAACATGGGAACACCGGCTTCACGCTGTTCCAACGCCACTTTCAAACCGTCAGCGGTATGCGTGTCAATCATTACCCCATAGGTTTCAAAGGTTTGGCGAATGGTTTGCATCCGGTGCGTATGCGAACTCACCCCTGACTGAAATCCGAACGCAGGCACTTGCGCAAACACGCCATCCGCATTCAAATCAAACGCGCCGCCGTTATCAACCTCATTCCACAAACCGCGTACTTTGTCGCCATCGCGCCCGACCAAATCGAACACGAAACGCTCAAAATTCGACGCTTTGGAAATATCCATCGACGGGCTGCTAGTGTGGTAGGTATTCGCCGCACCACGTGGACGGTACACGCCTGTGCGGAAAAACTCATCCAACACATCGTTTTCATTGGTCGCCACGACCAAATGCTTAATCGGCAACCCCATCATGCGTGCAATATGCCCCGCGCATACATTCCCAAAGTTACCAGAAGGTACCGCAAAACTAACCTGCTGATCGTTTGAATTCGTCGCCGCAAAGTAACCTTTGAAATAGTACACAATCTGTGCGGCTACTCGCCCCCAGTTGATCGAATTGACCGCCCCAATTTTATTCGCCGCCTTAAACGCATGATCGTTAGAAACCGCTTTCACAATATCCTGACAATCATCAAACACGCCATTGACCGCGATATTGAAAATATTCTCATCTTGCAGGCTAAACATTTGTGCCGTCTGGAAACGACTCATCTTGCCATGCGGCGACAGCATGAACACATTCACGCAGTGCTTGCCGCGCATCGCATATTCCGCCGACGAGCCGGTATCGCCGGAAGTCGCCCCCAAAATATTGATGCCCTGCCCCGTTTTTGCCAACACGTATTCAAACAAGTTACCCAGCAATTGCATCGCCATGTCTTTAAACGCAATCGTTGGACCATTGGACAAGCACAGCAAGTGCAAATCCGGCTCGAGTGTGTGCAATGGCGTAATATCTGCGGCATTTTCGCCGTCACGCACATTGCAATACACCTCAGCGGTGTAGGTTTTGTCGATAATCGCCTTCAAATCAGCCGCAGGAATATCGGTCGCAAACCGTGACAACACGGCAAACGCCAGTTCGCGGTAATTCATCCCGCGCATTTGCGTCAAATCGTCCGCGCTGAAATGCGGATAAGTTTCCGGCAAATACAGACCGCCGTCAGGCGCAAGCCCGCCCAACAGGATTTCACAGAAAGATTGCGCAGGCGACTGCCCGCGAGTCGAAATATATTTCATGATGGTTTAGCCCAAAGTCTCTACACGAATGCGCGTGACGTTGCTACAAATCGTTTCCAACGCTTCAATCGCCGCGATGGCTTCGTCCATATTTCCTTCACGCACGCGCTGGGTCAGCATGATAATGTCAACTTTATCCACACCACTGGTCGGCTCTTTCTGGATGAAGGCTTCAATGCTAATCTGGCGCTCGCCCATAATGCGCGTCACCTCTGCCAAGACGCCGGGGCGATCCAAAGCACACATGCGCAAATAGAAGGCCGTTTCCACTTCCTCAATCGGCAGAATCGCAGTATCCGCAAGCTGAGAAGGTTGAAATGCCAAATGCGGCACGCGGTTTTCCGGGTCAGCCGTCAACGCACGGGTAATGTCCACCAAATCCGCCACCACAGCAGAAGCTGTCGGTTCTGCACCCGCACCTGCGCCATAATACAACGTTGCACCGACCGCATCGCCTTTCACCAACACGGCATTCATGACACCATCGACACTCGCAATCAAGCGACGAGCAGGAATCAGTGTCGGGTGCACACGCTGCTCAATGCCTGCATCGGTACGCCGAGCAATGCCCAATAACTTGATGCGATAACCCAATTCAGCCACATAGCTCACGTCCTCAGCGGTGATTTTGGAAATGCCTTCGGTATAAGTTTGTTTAAACTGCAACGGAATCCCAAACGCAATCGACGACAAAATCGTCAGCTTGTGACCCGCATCAAGACCCTCCACATCGAACGTCGGGTCAGCCTCGGCATAACCCAAGGCTTGCGCTTCGGACAATACATCACCAAAGCTACGCCCTTTATCACGCATTTCGGTAAGAATAAAGTTGCTTGTACCGTTGATAATGCCCGCCAGCCACTCAATACGGTTAGCCGACAACCCTTCACGGATCGCTTTAATGACCGGAATACCGCCAGCCACTGCCGCTTCAAACGCGACCATTACGCCTTTTGCCTGTGCGGCTGCGAAAATCTCATTGCCATGCAGCGCAATCAATGCCTTGTTCGCGGTAACGACATGCTTACCATTGTTAATTGCTTGCAACACCAAATCCCGTGCCACGGTATAACCACCGATCAGCTCGACCACAATCTGGATGTCTGGGTCATTGACAACATCGAATGCGTCCTGCGTTAAACGCACGTTCCCCAAGCCCAATGCTTCGGCACGACTGAGATCGAGGTTGGCAGCGTAATCAATCACAATGCCACGCCCAGCACGACGCGCAATTTCTTCGGCGTTACGCTTCAACACGATGGCAGTACCGCCACCAACAGTCCCCAGCCCTAGCAGACCAACCTTGACGGGATCCATGCTCACTCCTTTAAACCTTGATCTTTACGAAACATTTGTTTGATATTGCGGATTGCCTGACGGGTACGGTGCTCGTTTTCAATCAGGCTGAAACGCACGTGATCGTCACCGTATTCACCGAAACCAATCCCCGGCGACACCGCGACTTGCGCGTCTTTTAACAATTTCTTGGCGAATTCCAACGAACCCATCGCGGCGTAATGCTCAGGAATTTTTGCCCATACAAACATACTGGCTTTGGGGCGTTCGACTGCCCAACCCGCTGCATTCAAGCCATCACACAACACATTGCGACGGCTTTCATACATCGCGCTGATTTCTTTGACACAATCTTGCGGGCCATCCAGTGCGGCAATCGCGGCAATCTGAATCGGCGCAAACATGCCGTAATCCAAATACGATTTAATCCGCTCCAACGCTTTCACCAGCACGGGGTTGCCGCACATAAAGCCCACGCGCCAGCCCGGCATATTATAGGTTTTGGATAGCGAATAGAATTCCACCGCAATGTCTTTCGCCCCCGGCACTTGCAGGATGGAGGGTGCTTGATAACCATCGAAGCAAATTTCACCGTAAGCAATGTCGTGGATAACCCAGACATCATGCTCTTTGGCAACTTTGATCACGCGCTCGAAAAAGTCGAGTTCCACACACTGCCCCGTCGGATTGCCGGGGAAGTTGATAATCAACATCTTGGGCTTAGGCCATGAATTTTTAATCGCAGCTTCCAATTCGACAAAGAAATCTTTGCCTTCCACCAGTGGTACGTGACGAATATCGGCATCGGCAATGATGCTACCATACGGATGAATCGGGTAAGCAGGATTCGGTACGAGTACAGTATCGCCACGGCTCAAAGTTGCCAGTGCCAAATGTGCCAAACCTTCTTTTGAGCCGATGGTGACAATTGCTTCGGTTTCCGGGTCAATGTCCACGTCAAACTTGCGCTTGTACCAATTGCTAATCGCTTTGCGCAGCCGTGGGATGCCTCTTGACATGGAATAGCGGTGGGTGTCGCCACGTTGCGCTGCTTCTACCAGTTTGTCTACAATGTGTTTAGGCGTCGGCTGGTCGGGATTGCCCATCCCGAAGTCGATAATGTCTTCGCCCTTGGCGCGTGCTTCCCGCTTCAGCGCATCGGTGATCTTGAAAACGTAGGTGGGAAGCCGGTTTATTCTTTGAAAATCGTCCTGCACGGTTCTGGGTATCCTGATTGCTAATGGCAGTCACATTACAATTCACCATGCAGGCTGTCAATTACAGATAAAGGCTAAGGTCAGCTAAATGAAGTTCAGCGAGGAATTGAACAGTGCTCATTACCGTATTACCGGCTACGGCGATACGTGGGTGGCTGTTAATCAAAACACTTTGAACAGTAGTTTCTTGATCGGTTCACAAACCTTAATCACAGATTGGCAACCGCAATCCATCCAAGCATTAACGGCTGCGCACTTAGAACCGTTGTTTGCGATAGGGGCTGAAGTTATTTTGATTGGAACCGGGAAAAACCAGCAATTTCCGTCTCCCGAAATCTGGAAAGCACTAGTGCAACACGGGATAGGTTTTGAAGTCATGACGACTGCCGCCGCTTGCCGCACTTATAATGTATTGTTGTCGGAAGCAAGGCGGGTATCAGCAGCGTTTTTCTTAGCGTAGCAACAGCATTAACCAATACCTAACAGGTTTTCGCCGGATAAACCTTTATTTTCAAGGATACGGCGCAAACGCTTCAGCGCATCCATCTGAATCTGGCGAACTCGCTCGCGGGTCAACCCCAGCGCTTCACCGACCTGTTCCAGCGTGGCACGTTCGTGACCATGCAACCCAAAACGCCGCACAATCACTTCTTTTTGCTTAAACTCAAGCTGACCCAACCAATTATCAACAGATTGAGTAATATCTTCGTCTTCCAGCTTGCTGTCAGGTTCATCACTGGTTTCGGCGCTCACGAAATCCACCAATGGGCTATCACTGTCCTTGCCAACCGTCACATCCAACGACGTAATGCGCTCGTTAAAATCGAGTAACTTACGTAAAACGTCTACTGGCCTATCCAGTGCTTCCGCAACTTCAGGTAGCGAAGGCTCATACCCCAGCTTTTGGGTCATTTCGCGCACTTTACGCAGATACGCATTCAACTCTTTATTCACATGAATCGGTAGGCGGATAGTGCGCGTTTGGTTCATTAACGCCCGCTCAATATTCTGACGGATCCACCAAGTGGCATAAGTTGAGAAGCGGAAACCGCGTTCAGGATCAAACTTTTCAACCGCATGGATCAACCCCAAATTGCCCTCTTCAATCAAATCAGGCAAAGGCAACCCACGCCCTATGTAACGGCGGGCAATTTTCACCACCAAACGCAAATTACAGGTAATCATTTTCTTACGACCAAACTCATCACCATCACGGGCGAGACGACCATAAAGTACTTCTTCTTCGGGAGTTAGCAGGGGTGAAAACTCAATTTCGCGCAGATACATCTGGGTAGCGTCAACGTCAACCATCGACGAGGAAACGGTAACACTGGCGCTGTCGGTCAAGCTTAAAACGTCATCATCATCCACAATGACGCCTTCATCTTCAAGGTCATCCTCCAAATCTATTGTATCAATGGCTTCTGATGACACAAAAGCAACCACCTCTTTGCTATCAACATGGGTCTGTGGTCGTGACATTCCTAAGACTCCTTTTCTTAAATCTAAAATTCGATCAAACCCCAATAGAATGAGCACGCTTAAAGATTATTATGCTAACACCTTAGCATAAATCGACATCAACGAGAAGACCTTAACGCAAACTTAACGGATACTGCAAAACCTTGTTTTTTCATGAGATTATGCACCAATAAATAAAAATGATCAAAACTTACCCTGAATGAAACCTGAACGTCAGAAAAATAATATGGTATAAACAAAAAAAATCAATCGACTTTTTGGTTACATCCTCTACTTTCCATACTGTTGCTGCAAATCTTTCATGTAGGCTCGACGCTCAGCATCCGTCATGTTTGGCCACTGTTCACGCAATTTTTTGCGCTCAGCTTCTGGCAGTTTTTTAACCCATTCATGCCACTGCTTAATCTTAGCTTTTTGGGCGGGCGACATGGCTTTATAACGTTTGAGCTGTTTAGCAATCTTTTTTTGTTGCGCATCTGATAATTGCTGCCAATCACCATAACGCTGCTTGATCCTGCTGCGCTCGCTTGCCGGTTTTGCCGCCCAACGCTTTAAATTGCCTTGGGTCTTATCCGACAAGGAAGACCACTCACTTTGAAAAGCCTTCAATACCGACTTTTCGTTATCACTAAGACTCTCCCACGTTACTGAACCCGCCATCGCGCTTCCACCTGTCAACAGTAGCGCTATCATTGTCAAGAGCGCCATAAGAAAACCGACAAAGCGACGTTTATTGCTGCTGTTGTTCATTTTCCATCTCCACCGAGTTATCTGCTAACAGGTATTCTGGTTCATTACCCGCAAATTCGATGAAAGCTTCCGCTTGTTCCCACTCACTACCGACGTCATCCCACCAAGTTAGCATGGTAGTAATTTCATCGGCTGTTTCGGCAACGGCGACAGCGCCAACATTAATCAACAACAGTAACCATAGGTTGCATACCCACAGGATTCCTTTCCTTCGCATGGTGTTCTCCTTAACGACTTAGCTAATGTGGTTAGCCGTATTCAGCCTCCAACCACTCATACATGTCTAAATTTTCCAGCAAGTCCATATCCTCACTGGCCATCAGAATTTCCATCACATTGACATCCACCTCTGTTGTAGCGGTGGCAGCATCCGTGAAGTGATCACCGGAAACAGCCGCCACGCTATCAGGAGGTAGCGCCGTATCTGGCAACACCCAAAGTGTCGCCGCCAATGTGACAGCCGTGGCAATCGCAACCCCCCGTGAAAGCGATGAAAGACCAAAACCTTCCGACCAATGGCGCTTCTGCTCCAGCTCCAACGCTTGTAAACGCAAACGTGTCAGCCGCGCCTGTGTCTGCCAATCCAACGCCATGACGGCGTGATCCATCCCCTGTTTCACCGCAGTTACCAATAACTGCTCAGTAATTTCATGTCTCATATTTGTCATTGATAATCTCCCAGTTTTTCCCGCAAACTGTGGACAGCCCTTGAATAATGTGTTTTCACGCTCCCTTCGGAACATTTCATGATTTTTGCGGTTTCCGCAATGTCATAGCCTTCCCAGCCCCGTAATAACAACGCCTGTTGCTGACGTAACGGTAATTGCCCAATAGCGACTTGCATCAGCACACTCATTTCATCCTGTAGTAGTTGACGTTCTGGCTCTAAAAATTGGGTCTGGGCAGTCTGCTCTTCTACATCGACATCCTCCTCATCATCCTTGCCTGAAAAAAACACCCGCCAACGATTGCGTACCTTCTGTCGCCGATGCCAATCATTGATTCTGCTGTGCAAAATCGTATGAAACAACGCACCCCACTCACCGTGCGGATGCCCCGAATACTTTTGCACCAGTTTGAACAAAGCATCCTGCACAATATCCAGCGCATCTTCTTCGTCTTGAGTCGCCAAACGTGCCACTACAAAGGCACGCCGACTCACCTCTTTGAGGAAGTGCTCCAAACACACCGTGCCATCCAAACTATCGTTTTCGTGCGAATCGCTCTCTAACCGCTCATTATGCGCGGTTATCAATGCCGCCATTCTCATCATATTCCTTTGAGTGCCCCTCGTTCCCCTGGCAATAGCCGGTGACTCCAATAGATTAACGCTGCAATCATTTATAAGTTGACAGATTTCGGTTAATTGGCTTTAGTTCTGTGTAACACGAAATAATTCCCGCAAATATTTTTATGGAGCAACAACATGCGCTGGAGAACAGGACGACAAAGCAGCAACGTAGAAGACCGACGTGGCGGCCGCAGCAGCGGTGGCAGAGGCGGGATGAAAATTGGTCTGCTCGGCACCATTGCTGCCGTACTGATTGGTTGGTATATGGGTTTTAACCCGATTCAAATCCTCGGACTGGTCGGTGGGGCAAACACCATTTTAGGCGGTTTTGGAGGCAGCAGTTCCAGCCAAACGGTGGCAACCGGTGCGCCGCAAGATGACGCAGGAAAATTTGTTTCCGCTGTGCTGGCTTCCACTGAAGACGTATGGAATCCAGTATTTCGTCAATTGGGCGGGCGCTACGTCGAACCTACACTGGTATTATTCACGGACAGCACCGATTCTGTGTGCGGCTACTCCACTGCCGCCACCGGACCGTTTTACTGCCCTGCCGACCAGAAGGTTTACATCGACTTAGGCTTTTTCCGCGAACTACAAAACATGGGCGCATCCGGCGATTTTGCACAAGCCTATGTATTGGGTCATGAAATCGGGCATCACGTACAAAACCTAATGGGTACAACCACTGAAGTCACCCGCTTGCAAAATAGCATGAGCAAACGCGACGGCAACGCACTCTCAGTGGCACTCGAACTACAGGCGGATTGTTATGCAGGCGTGTGGGCGCACCACGCCCACAAACAAT
Organism: uncultured Thiothrix sp.; assembly: GCA_964398375.1. Lineage (GTDB taxonomy): Bacteria > Pseudomonadota > Gammaproteobacteria > Thiotrichales > Thiotrichaceae > Thiothrix. The sequence continues at coordinate 870 of CAYNNA010000001.1, read as the reverse complement.
TCAATATTTTGGAAGAAGGCGATATTGAAGAAGCCATTAATGCCGCAGGCTCTATAGGTGATGACCGTTTGCAACGCATGGCCGGGCGACGTATTAACCCCGACTCCTTCACGCACGGCTCATCGACACAACGCATGGAATGGTTTCAGCGTGGCTTAAAAACCGGCGACTTGAAATACTGCGATTCTTTCAAAAGTTAACCTTTAACGTTCCGTAATCCTAGTTCAAGACGTTCCACTGCCTCTGCCAGCCGTGCCACAGGCGTGGTATAAGCAAAACGCACATGAGTCGTCGCCTGATGGCTGCCGAAGTCGATACCCGGCGTGAACACCACGCCGGTTTTGTCCAGCAAACGTGCGCACAACGCTTGCGCATCATCCCCAAAGCGTTCCGAACCCGCATAAATGTAAAATGCACCTTGCGGTTCGGCTCGTACCGAAAAACCCAGCGATTGTAACGCAGGGAGTAAAAAATCCCGGCGCTGCTGCAATTCCTGCCGCTGCGCTTCCATGATTGCCAACGCTTCCGGGGTAAAGGCCGCCAGTGCCGCGTATTGTGCGGGTGTTGATGCTGCCAGAAAGATGTTTTGTGCCAAACGATCCAACGTTGCGACCGCCCATTCGGGAGCAACCACCCAGCCCAAGCGCCAGCCAGTCATGCCGAAATACTTGGAAAAGCTATTGATGACCCAAATATTGTCAGCATCCACTGCTAGCGCCGTGGTATCGGGTACACCGTAAGTCAGCCCTTGATAAATTTCGTCGACAATCAATTCCCCACCGCGCTGCCGCACCGCTCGGTAAATGTCCGCCAATTGCAGCGATTCAGAGCATCCTAAAAATCTCGCACCCAGCCCTGTGGTTCATTTAT